>NZ_DDFB01000057.1:0-34542 GCF_002336885.1 Novosphingobium sp. UBA1939
GCGCTGGGCGGGCGGCTGACCCGGCGGGGGCTGCTGGTCGGTGCGGCCGGCGCCGCCGCTGCGGGTGGCGGCCTGCTGTTGGCGTTCTCGCTGGTGCCGCGCCACTATGCCACCCCATTGCGCGCGGGCGATGGCGAGCATGTTTTCGACGCTTTCATCCGGATGGCGGCGGATGGCGCGGTCAGCGTCGCCGTGCCGTTCTGCGAGATGGGGCAGGGCATCACCACGCTCGTCGCGCAGATCGTCGCGTGGGAACTGGGCGCGGACTGGCGGCGCGTGGGCGTGGAACCCGCGCCGGTCAGCCCGGTCTATGCCGATCCGGTGCTGGCCGCGCACTGGGCGCCGCTGTGGATGCCGCTGGGCGCGGGGCTGGCGGAGAATCCGGACGGGATGCTCGCCCGGCTGAAGGCCGAACGCGAGCCGATGATGATTACCGCGGATGGCACCGCGCTGGCCGCTTTCGAACAACCGCTGCGCGCGGCCGCCGCCGGCGTGCGGGCGATGCTGGCCAAGGCGGCGGCGGCGGAATGGAACGTCGGCTGGGAGGAGTGCGAGGCGCGGGATCATTTCGTGATCCATGGCGGCAAGCGGCGGGCCTTCGCCGCGCTGCTGGAAAAGGCGCTGGCCTACGACCCGCCCGATCCGCCGGTGCTGCGCGCCGGGGCGCCGGCGGAAAGGCCGCGCGATTTTCCCGAAGGCGCGCGGGCGCGCTATCCCCGGCTCGATCTGCCGGCCAAGGCGGACGGCAGCTTCGTGTTCGCGGGGGATGTTCGGTTGCCGGGCATGGTCTTCGCCGCGATCGCGCACGGGCCGCAGGGGAACAGCGTGCTCTCCAGCCACGACAAGGACGCGGCGGCGGGCGTGCGCGGCCTTGTCGGCGTGGTCCATGCCAAGCGCTGGCTGGCGGCGGTGGCGACGACCTGGCACGCGGCGAACAAGGCGGTGAAGGCGATGGAGCCGCGTTTCCGGGCGGCCGGCCCGATCGCGGACAGTGCCGCGATCGACCAGGCGCTCAACACCGCGCTGCAAAAGGGCCGTCCCGTCCGCGTTGCCGCGGATGGCGATCCCGATGCCCTGCTGGAAAAGGCCGGGCCGGGGAAGCTGGGGCTCACCGCTCGCTATGATATCGAGCCCGCGCTGCACGCGCCGCTGGAAACGGCCACGGCCACCGCACGGCTGCGCGATGGCAAGCTGGAATTGTGGGTGGCGACGCAGGCGCCCGAACGGGTGCGCCGCGCCGGCGCGCTGGCGGCCGGCGTCTCGCGCGCGGACGTGATCGTTTATCCGATGCACGCCGGCGGCAGCTTTGATGCGCGGCTCGACAGCCGCGTGGCGGCGGAAGCGGCGGCGATCGCGCGGCAGGTGGGGCGCCCGGTGCAACTCGTCTGGTCGCGCTGGCAGGAATCGCTGGCCGGCCTGCCGCGCACGCCGGTTTCGGCCGAGCTGGCCGGTTCGCTCAGCCCCGATAAGCAGCATGTCCTTGGCTGGCGCGCGCGCATGGCGCTGCCGCCGACCGCGATCGAATCCGGCCTGCGGCTGCTGCATGACCGTGGCGTGCCCGACGCGCTGGAAGCGAGCGAGGGGCGGGCCGATCCGCTTGCCTGCGAAGGGGCTTTGCCGTTCTATGGCATTCCGGAAAAGGCGGTCGATCACATCGTAGCCAGCCTGCCGCTGCCGACCGCGCGCTATCGCGGCAATGCCCATGGCTATGCCGCGTTCTGCAACGAGAGCTTCGTCGATGAACTGGCCCATGCCGGCGGGCAGGAGCCGCTGGCGTTCCGCATGGGCATGCTGGGCGGGCAGCCGCGCCTGGCCGCCTGCCTTTCCGGCGTGGCGCGCATGGCGATGTGGGGCGGCGGGGCGGATGCTTCGGGGCAGGGCATCGCCTGCCATCGCATGGACCTGCCGACGGGCAAGGGGCAGGTGCGTAGCGGCTTCATCGCGGTCGTGGCCACCGCCCGGCAGGACGAAGGCGCGGTCCGGGTCGACCGGCTTTCCGTGTTTTGCGACATCGGCCGGATCGTGAACATGGACATTGCCCGGCAGCAGGTGGAGGGCGGCCTTGTGTTCGGGCTGGCGCAGGCCATCGGCGGCAGCACGGCCTATGCCGGCGGGCTGCCGGTGTCGGGACGTCTCGCGCAGCTCGGCCTGCCTTTGCTGGCTGATTGCCCGAAAGTCGATGTTGCATTCGCCGAAAGCAGCGAGGAACCGTTCGATCCGGGGGAACTGGCCGTGGTCGCGGTCGCGCCCGCCATTGCCAACGCCCTGTTTTCGGCCACGGGGTTGCGGTTTCGCCGGTTGCCGCTGCTATCCGAAGGTCTGTGACGCGCATGACTGTGAACGTATCCTCCGCCAATCACCGGCCCGCCGACCACCCGCTGGTCGCCACCGGCCGGATCGGCGTGCTGCTGGTCAATCTTGGCACGCCGGACGCGCCCGAGCGCGGCGCCGTGAAGCGCTATCTCAAGGAATTCCTGTCCGATCGGCGCGTGGTCGAGATTCCCGCGCTGCTCTGGCAGCCGATCCTGCGCGGCATCATTCTCAACACGCGGCCGGCGAAGTCGGCCCATGCCTATGGCCAGGTCTGGGGCCGGGACGGATCGCCGCTGGCCGCGATCACCGCCGCGCAGGCGGCAGCGTTGCAGGCCCGGCTTGAGCAGGCGCATTCCGGCGATGCGGTGATCGTGCGCCACGCCATGCGCTATCAGAACCCGGCGATCGCGCGCGAACTCGATGCGCTGGTGGAGGCCGGGTGCGAACGCATCCTGTTCGCGCCGCTCTACCCGCAGTATTGCGCCGCCACCACGGCCAGCGCGCTCGATGCGCTGGGCACGTGGATTGCCGGTCGCCGCCGCCTGCCCGCCCTGCGCACGCTGCCGCCCTATCACGATGATCCGCTGGCCATCGCCGCGCTCCATCGCGATCTTTCCCGCCAGATGGCGGTGCTGGACTTCGTGCCCGAACTGCTTCTGCTGAGCTACCACGGAATGCCCGAGCGCACGCTGCATCTGGGCGATCCCTATCACTGCCATTGCCGCAAGACCTCGCGGCTGCTGCAGGAGGCTTTTGCGGATACGCATGCCGGCCTGCGGATCGAAACGACCTTTCAATCGCGGTTCGGGCGTGCCCGCTGGCTGGAGCCGGCTACCGACGCCGTGCTGAAGGCCGAAGCCGCCAAAGGCACGCGGCGGATCGCCGTGGCCGCGCCGGGCTTTTCCGCCGATTGCCTCGAAACGCTGGAGGAGCTGGCGATTCGGGGCCGCGATGATTTCCTGGCGGCGGGCGGAACCGACTTTGCCACGCTTTCCTGCCTCAACGCGGGGGACGAGGGCATCCGCCTGCTTGAAGCGCTGGTGCGGCGCGAGCTTGCGGGGTGGCTATAAAGCGCTTATCGGCATCTTCGAAGGACGAGGCGCCGGAAACCGGTCGAATCTGTTGACGATTCGCCCGTCTGTGGGTATGGGCGCCGCTTTCCGGCGGGCTTGCCCGCCTTGTACGTGCAAGCAACCAGGATTTTCCCGGTCCGTCTCCGGACGGCCCGCCAGAGGACAGAAACAGGACAGACATGGCCAATACGCCGCAAGCCCGCAAGCGCATCCGTCGCAACGAACGTCGCGCCGAAATCAACGGCAACCGCCTTTCCCGTATCCGCACCTTCGTGAAGAAGGTCGAATCGGCGATCGCCGGTGGCGACAAGTCGGCGGCGGCTGAAGCGCTCAAGGCGGCGCAGCCGGAACTGGCGCGTGGCGTGGCGCGCGGCGTGCTTCACAAGAACACCGTGGCGCGCAAGATGTCGCGTCTGACCAAGCGAGTCGCGGCTCTCTGATTCGACCGCCCATCCCCCATCGGGGATGATGCTCAGGGTCGATACGGATATCTGACAGAGGAAAAGGCCGGCGGTTTCATCGCCGGCTTTTTCGTTTTTCGGTTCCGTGACTATTTGCGGTCGCAGCAAGTCATGGATTTTCCGCGATTCGCTTTGCCTCTGCGGCGAAACGTATATTTTTCAAATACTTATGAGATTTCCGCGGCGTCTGGCGAGTCAAGGCGATTTATTTCAGTTTTTTTGCGTCGCCACGCTTGCGCTCCGCCCCCCGTCACCAATAGACAGGCTGAACCGGCATCGTTGATCTCACGGAGCCGTAACAAGCACTGGGATCAGCGTGACGGTGTCACGGAAATCGCATGGTTCGAGTCCGCTGGCGGAATCCCCGCCGGCGGTCGGGGGTTCGTCATGTCTGCGGCGGGGGGATGTCGTCGCAGGCCTTGATCAGGTCGGGACAGCGCCGCGTGAAGATGGATGAATTTGGCAGCGCGGGCGGCTACCGCGCACCGGCTGCGCGTGGGGGCGGCTCGGAAGCCGTTTCAGGCAGGAAGGGACGGGACGGGATGATCGAGGACCAGGAAGCGCTGGATCTGGCAGCGGACTGGGCCGACATCAGCCAGGGTCTGAAAAAGGATCTGGGATCGCAGTTGCACGGGCAGTGGATCAAGCCGATCCAGCTTGGCAGCTTCTGCAAGGAAACCGGCACGCTCGACCTGTTCCTGCCGACCGAGTTCTCCGCGAACTGGGTGGCGGATCGCTTCGCCGATCGCCTGTCGCTGGCGTGGAAGATCGCGCGGTCGGAAGTGCGTCAGGTGCGCATCACGGTGCATCCGCGCCGCCGCGCCATGCCCGAACTGCGCATCGGCGGCGATGCACCGGTGCCGGCGGCGTCGGCCACCGTGCGTACCCCGGCTTCGATCGGCATGTCGGATTCGCTGGTTTCGGGCCTCGATCCCTCGCTGATCTTCGCCGAATTCGTGAGCGGTTCGGCCAACGTGCTGGCAGTCAACGCGGCGCAGCGCATGGCCGCGCTGGAAACGCCCCAGTTCTCGCCGCTCTATCTCAAGGCCTCGACCGGGCAGGGCAAGACCCACCTGCTGCACGCGATCGGCCACGCCTACGCCGCGAACCGGCCTGGCGCGCGCATCTTCTACTGCTCGGCCGAGCGCTTCATGATCGAATTCGTCCAGGCCATGCGCCAGAACGAAATGATCGAGTTCAAGGCGCGCCTGCGCGGGTTCGATCTGCTGCTGGTCGACGATATCCAGTTCATCATCGGCAAGGCGAGCACGCAGGAGGAATTCCTGCACACGATCGACGCGCTGCTGGCCGCCGGCAAGCGGCTGGTCGTCGCGGCGGATCGTGCGCCGCAGGCGCTCGATGGGGTCGAACAGCGGCTGCTGTCGCGCCTGTCGATGGGGCTGGTGGCCGATATCCAGCCGGCCGACATCGAACTGCGCCGCAAGATCCTCGAACACCGCCTGTCGCGCTTCACCAGCACGCAGGTTCCGTCCGACGTGATCGAATTCCTTGCGCGCACGATCAACCGCAATATCCGGGAACTGGTCGGCGGCCTCAACAAGCTGATCGCCTTCGCCCAGCTCACTGGCCAGCCGGTCTCGTTGCAACTGGCCGAGGAACAGCTCACCGACATTCTCTCGGCCAACCGCCGGCGCATCACGATCGACGAAATCCAGCGCACGGTCTGCCAGTTCTACCGTGTGGACCGCACGGAAATGGCCTCCAAGCGCCGCGCCCGCGCCGTGGTTCGCCCGCGCCAGGTGGCGATGTATCTCGCCAAGGTGCTGACGCCGCGCAGCTATCCGGAAATCGGCCGCAAGTTCGGCGGGCGCGATCACTCCACCGTGATTCACGCGGTGCGGCTGATCGAGGAACTGCGCACGCGCGATGCCGACATGGACGGTGACGTGCGCACGCTGCTGCGCCAGCTCGAAGACTGACGGGAAACGGGGCGGGCCTGACACGCCCCGCGCCTGTCGATTGCTTCAGACCAGACCCAGCTTTGCCAGCTCGCCGGCCAGCCCGGCGGGCAAGGCTTCGCCCGCTTCCCCCATGGCCAGATCGCGCGGCGCGTCCTTGTCTTCCAGATAGCGCCATCCCTGGTGCGCGCGGCGCGGCACGGGGTGGACGTCGATCAACTGGGTGGAGATGACGATGTGCGTCTTGCCGCCCTCGGCTTCCTCGAAGCCCAGGATCGGCGAGCGGGCGACGAGCTGGTGCTTCAACACCCAGAACAGCGATCCGCCGACCATTTCGGCGTGGCGCTTGGGCAGGTAGCGCGTGGTCAGCCGCGCTTCCGGTCCGCGCTGCGCGAACCAGGCGTGGACCTCGGCCAGCGACTGCGCGCCATAGGCGACCTTGGTCATGTGCAGACGCGGGGCTTCATCGTCCATCAGGCCTTCATCGTCCATCAGGCATCGTCCATCGTCAGGCGCCGATTCCCGCCAGTGTCGCCAGCCCCAGGAAGCTGAGGAAGCCCATGCAATCGGTGCACATCGTCACGAACACCGCGGACGAGGTGGCCGGATCGATGTTCATGCGGTCGAGCGTGACGGGCACGAACACCCCCGCCAGCCCGGCGACCATGTTGTTGATGAAGATCGCGGCGGCGAAGACCAGCGCCAGCGGCACGCTGTGCCAGATGAAGAACGAGCCGATCCCGATCAGCGTGCCGAGCGAAACCCCGTTGGTGGCCGCGATGCGGAATTCGCGGCTCAGCACGCGCAGGGTGTTGCTGTCCGTCAGCTGGTTGGTGGCGATGGCGCGCACGATCACCGCCAGCGTCTGCGTGCCGGCGTTGCCGCCCATGCCGGTGACGATGCCCATCAGCGTCGCCAGCACCGCGTAGCGCGCGATCTCGGCATCGAACAGGCTGACCACGCTGGCGGCCAGCATGGCCGTCGGCAGATTGACCAGCAGCCACAGCAGGCGCGTGCGCACGGTGAGGCGCAGCGGCTCGTTGATGTCGCCATCGCCGGCGCCGGACAGCAGCAGCGCGTCCTCGCCCGCTTCTTCCTGGATGATGTGGACCACGTCGTCGACGGTGATCTGGCCGACCAGCCGCCCGTCCTCGTCGACCACCGCGGCGGAGATCAGCGCATACTTCTGGAAGCGGAGCGCCACTTCCTCCTGATCCATCGTGACCGGAATCAGCGTCTGGTCGCGCTTCATCACGTCCGCCAGTGCCACGTCGCGCGGCGTGCGCAGAATCCACGAAAGCACGCAGGTGCCGATCGGGCGGTGCTTGTGATCGACGATGAACACTTCCCAGAACTCGGTGGCGAGGTCCTGGTTTTCGCGCAGATAGTCGATGAGATTGCCGACGGTGAGATGTTCGGGCACCGCGATCAGATCGCGGCTCATCAGGCGGCCGGCGGTCTCTTCCGGATAGGACAGCGCGCTTTCGATCGCAGCGCGGTCTTCCGGATCGAGCTCGGCGAGGACGGCTTCCTTGTCCTCCTCGTCGAGGTCCTCGATCAGGGCGACCGCGTCGTCGGTCTCCATCTGCTCGGCCAGCTCGGCCACCTCGTCGGGGTCGAGCTGCTCGATCAGCGATTCGCGGACGTGGTCGTTGAGTTCGGCGAGCACTTCGCCGCCCATCAGGTCGTTGATGGCGCGGGCCAGCCGGGGGCGTTCCTCGGCGTCGATCAGCTCGAACAGGTCGGCGATGTCGGCGGGGTGCAGCGGTTCGACCAGGTCATAGACGGCGTCGCGGTCGCCTTCGTCCAGCGCATCGCAGACCTTGCGGATGAATGCCGGCTTCAGCGTGTTGTGTTCTTCGTCCAGACTCTCCGCATGGCGCGCGCTTTCCTCGGCCGGCGATGCGTCGCCGCCGTCGGCAAGGGCCAAGTCGATGGCCAGGTCGATCCGGTCGTCTTCGCGCTCCATCAAGGGCCGGGATAGGCGGTCGCAAGCCAAAAGCAACGCCCGAAAAGAGCATGGCGTGACTTTGTCGGGGAAGACCCTATATCGGCGGCAGACAAGGAAGGATTTTGTGACAGATGGCTGAAGAGAAACTCGTCTTCTCGCTCGATTCCGGCGATGTCGTGATCAAGCTGCGCCCCGATCTTGCACCCAATCATGTGGCGCGGATCAAGGAACTGGTCGGCGAAGGCTTCTACGACGGCGTGAAGTTCCACCGCGTGATTCCGGGCTTCATGGCGCAGGGCGGCTGCCCGCAGGGCACCGGCATGGGTGGCTCGGACAAGCCCGACCTGCAGGCGGAATTCAACAGCGAACCGCACGTGCGCGGCGTCTGCTCGATGGCGCGGACGAGCTATCCGCATTCGGCGAACAGCCAGTTCTTCATTTGCTTCGACGATGCGCGCTTCCTCGACAAGCAGTACACCGTCTGGGGCCAGGTCGAGAGCGGCATGGAACACGTCGATGCGCTGCCCAAGGGCGAGCCGCCGGCAAACCCCGGCGTGATCCGCAAGGCGAGCATCGTCTCGGCCTGATCGACCGGCACGGCTCGATTGCAAAAAGGGAACCGACCCCGTCGGTTCCCTTTTTTCATGTCCGGGCAAATGCGCTATAAATCGCCAAATCCCGGTGATTGCATTATGCGCAATTACACTTTTGCGTGGGAATATAAGGAATTGCTACGACGGAAGTAGTGGTTATCAACCACTCGCCACGGGTCTACGCGCGGCCAAACAGCGGAGAGTCCCATGTCTCAGTCCTCCCTTTCGCAGCGCATTGCCCATCCGGCCCTTCAGGCGCGCGTGACCGATGCCGATAGCGCCGCCGCGCTGATACCCCCTGGCTCCACCGTCGGCATGAGCGGCTTTACCGGCGCGGGCTATCCCAAGGCGGTGCCGCTGGCGCTGGCCAAGCGGATCGAGGCGGCCCATGCCGCGGGCGATCCGTTCCGCATCAAGGTCTGGACCGGGGCCTCGACCGGTCCGGAGCTTGATGGCGCGCTGGCCAAGGCGAAGGGCATCGATTTCCGTCTGCCTTATAATTCGGACCCGATCGCGCGCGAACAGATCAACCGCGGCGAGATGAACTACTTCGACATGCATTTGTCGCAAGTCGCGCCGATGGCGTGGCAGGGCTTCCTTGGCCCGCTCGACATCGCGCTGATCGAAGTGACCGCGATCCTGCCCGACGGATCGCTGGTGCCGTCCTCGTCGATCGGCAACAACAAGACCTGGCTCGATCGCGCCGACAAGGTGATCCTCGAAGTGAACCGCTGGCAAAGCGAGGCGCTGCACGGGATGCACGACGTCTATTACGGCACCGCTCTGCCGCCGCACCGGGTGCCGATCCCTCTGATCCGCCCCGAAGACCGCATCGGCCAGACGACGTTCCGGTGCGATCCCGCCAAGGTGATCGCCGTGGTCGAAACGGATTCGCCCGATCGCAACCAGCCGTTCAAGGCGCCGGACGCCAACGCGCGCGCCATCGCCGGGCACCTGATGGAATTCTTCGCGCACGAAGTGAAGATGGGCCGCTTGCCGCCGTCGCTGTTGCCGATCCAGTCGGGCGTGGGCAACATCGCCAACGCCGTGCTGTCGGGGCTGATGGACAGTCCCTTCGAGAACCTGACCGCCTATACCGAAGTGCTGCAGGACGGGATGCTTGACCTGCTTTCCAGCGGCAAGCTGCGCATGGCTTCGGCCACGGCCTTCTCGCTCAGCCCCGAAGCGGCCGAGACGATCAACGCCGATATGGCGCGCTATCGCGACCGGCTGGTGCTGCGCCCGCAGGAGATCAGCAACCATCCCGAACTGATCCGCCGGCTCGGCTGCCTCGCGATGAACGGGATGGTCGAGGCCGACATCTACGGCAACGTCAATTCCACGCACCTGATGGGATCGCGTATCCAGAACGGCATCGGCGGGTCGGGCGATTTCGCGCGCAACGCCTATATCTCGATCTTCATGGCGCCCTCGACCGCGAAGGGCGGCCAGATTTCGACGATCGTGCCGCAGGTCAGCCAGGTCGATCACATCGACCAAGACGTGCAGATCATCGTGACCGAACAGGGCCTGGCGGATCTGCGCGGGCTGCCGCCGCGCAGCCGCGCCGAACTGGTGATCGGCAACTGCGTGCATCCCGCATACCGGGATATGTTGGCCGATTATTATGCGCGTGCCTTGCGCGATTCCTGGGGCAAGCATTCGCCGACGCTGCTGACCGAGGCGCTGGCATGGCACCAGCGCTATATCGATACCGGTTCGATGTTGGCGCCAGCCGGCTGACGGGGCGGGCGGCTTACCGCTCCCACGGCGGCACCGGGCTGAAATGGCGGCGCAGGTGTTCGGTGAACGCGCCGACGCTGGCCGCCATGTGCTGGCCCGCCGGCCGGATCGCATAGATCGCCACGTCGTCGCTGCCCTGGTGATCGGGCAGCACGCGCACCACGCGCCCTTCGGCCAGGTCTGGCCGAATGTCCCACAGCGAACGCAGCGCGATGCCCACGCCCCCCAGCGTCAGTTCGCGCACGACCTCGCTCGAATTGGTGGCGACCACACTCTCCGCGTCGATCGTCACCGGCCGGCCGTTGGCGCTGAGCCGCCACGGCAACTGGCCACGCGCGGCGAGCAGACGGTGCCCGGCCAGGTCGCGAATCGATGCCGGCGTACCGCGCGCGGCGAGATAGGCGGGTGACGCGCAGAGGATGCGGCGGCTCGGCGCGAGCCGCACCGCCTCCAGCCCGCGTTCCACTTGCGCGGTGATGCGGATGGCCAGGTCGATCCGTTCCGCCAGCAGATCGGTGAAGCCGTCGCTCAGCTCTATCTCGATCCGCACCTCGGGGAAGCGTTCGAGGAACGAGGGCAGCAGCGGGGCGATGAACATGCGCCCGAACGAGGTGGGGGCGGCGATGCGCAGCGGCCCTTTCGGCGCCAGCGTGCGCCCGGCGACACGCGCCTCGGCATCGTCGATGCTCGCCAGGATCGCCAGCACATCGGCATGGAAGCGCGCGCCCTGTTCGGTCAGTTCCAGCCGCCGCGTCGTGCGCCGGATCAGTTCGGCACCCAGCCGCTCCTCCAGCCGCGCCAGCCGCTTCGACACCATCGGCGGGGAAAGCCGTAGCGCGCGCGCCGCGCCGGCCAAGCTGCCGCTGGCCACGATCTGCGCGAAAAGCCGATAGTCCCGATCCCCGTCCATTGTTTCTCCAGAAGAATGATTGTCGTAACTTTAATCACTCTACCGAACGAGAAGGCCGAAGGCTAGAATGCGCGCATCGGAATGGATGCGCATGGGAGCAAGCGATGAGTGAACGGGTTGAACGCAGCGGTCTGAAGGTCGATGGCCAGCTGGCGGCTTTCCTCGAACAGCGCGTGCTGGCGCCGATCGGGCAGGACGCCGACGCCTTCTGGCAGGGCTTTGCCGCGCTGTGCGATCGCCTCGTGCCGCAGAACCGCGCGCTGCTGGCCAAGCGCGATGCGCTGCAGGCGCAGATCGACGCCTGGCATCTCGCGCGCAAGGGCCAGCCGATCGACGCCGACGCCTATCGCGCGTTCCTGACCGAGATCGGCTATCTCGTGCCCGAACCGGAGGACTTCCTCATCGGCACGCAGAACGTGGACGAGGAAATCGCCACGATGGCGGGGCCTCAGCTCGTCGTTCCCGTGCTCAACGCGCGCTTCCTGCTCAACGCTGCCAACGCGCGCTGGGGCAGCCTCTATGACGCGTTCTACGGCACCGACGCGCTCGATGCGCCACCGGCGCGCCCCGGTGGGTATGACGAGGCGCGCGGCGCGGCGGTGATCGCTGCCGGGCGCCAGTTCCTCAATGGCGCGCTGCCCGGCTGGGAAGCGGCGCTGACCGGCGGCGAATGCCCGCACCCTTACGCCACGCGCGATGGCGGGGTGATGTTCAAGCACAACGGGTTGCACATCGAAGTAGTGATCGATCGCAATCACCCGGTGGGCAAGGGCGATCCGCTGGGCATTGCCGACATCGTGCTCGAAGCCGCGCTGACCACGATCGTCGATCTGGAGGATTCGGTCGCCGCGGTCGATGCCGAGGACAAGCTGGCGGCCTACGCCAACTGGCTGGGCGTGATCCGGGGCGATCTGGCCGATACGTTCGAGAAGGGTGGCCAGACCATCACCCGCACGCTGGCGGAAGACCGCACCTGGTACGCGCCTTCGGGATCGGCGTTCAGCCTGCCGGGGCGCAGCCTGCTGTTCGTGCGCAATGTCGGCCATCTGATGACCAATCCGGCGATCCTGCTGGCCGATGGATCGGAAATTCCCGAAGGCATCCTGGATGCGGTCATCACCTCGGCGATCAGCACGCACGACGTGAAGGGCCTTGGCCGCTTTCGCAACAGCCGCACCGGCAGCATTTATATCGTCAAGCCCAAGATGCACGGGCCGGAGGAAGTGGCTTTCACCAACACCCTGTTCGATGCGGTGGAAGACCTGCTCGGGCTGCCGCGCCACACCGTCAAGGTCGGCGTGATGGACGAGGAACGCCGCACCAGCGCCAATCTTGCTGCCTGCATCGCGGCGGTGAAGGACCGCATCGTGTTCATCAACACCGGCTTCCTCGATCGCACGGGCGACGAGATCCACACCTCGATGCAGGCCGGGGCGATGATCCGCAAGGGCGCGATGAAGGCGTCCGGCTGGATCGCCGCCTACGAAAAGCGCAACGTCTGCATCGGCCTGCACCACGGCCTTTCCGGCAAGGCGCAAATCGGCAAGGGCATGTGGGCCGCGCCGGACATGATGCGCGACATGATGGACCAGAAGATCGGCCATCCGAAGACCGGCGCCAACACCGCCTGGGTGCCTTCGCCCACGGCCGCGACGCTGCACGCCACGCACTATCACCAGGTCGATGTCTTCGCCGTCCAGAAGGACGTGGCGAAGGAGGAAACGCCCGGGCTGGACGCGCTGCTGGCCGTGCCGCTGGCGGCGGGCGCGAACTGGTCGGAAGACGAAGTGCGCGCGGAACTCGACAACAACGCGCAAGGGCTGCTGGGCTATGTCGTGCGCTGGATCGATCAGGGCGTCGGCTGCTCCAAGGTGCCCGACCTCAACGACGTGGGCCTGATGGAAGACCGCGCCACGCTGCGCATTTCCAGCCAGCACATCGCCAACTGGCTGCTGCACGGCGTCTGCTCGAAGGAGCAGGTCCTGGATTCGCTGCACCGCATGGCCGCCAAGGTGGACGCGCAGAACGCGGGCGATCCGCTCTACGAGCCGATGGCGGGCAACTGGGATACCAGCTTCGCGTTCCGCGCGGCCTGCGATCTGGTGTTCAAGGGCGTGGAGCAGCCCAACGGCTATACCGAACCGCTGCTGCACGCCTGGCGGCAGAAGAAGAAGGCGGCGATCGCCAAGGTGGCGGAGCCGGCCTGATCCGCATTGAAAGGGCGCATTGACAGGGCAGGGCTCGGCATGGTTGCTTCGCGGCCATGACCGAGCCCAAAGTCACCGGACCCGCATCGTACTTCCCGTCGATCGAGAAGAAGTACGGCAAGCCGATCGCCGAATGGAAGGCACTGGTCCGCGCCGCGCTTCCCGCGGAGCATATGGAACTGGTGGCGATGCTGAAGAATCAGCACGGCATGGGCCATGGCCACGCGAATGCCATCGTGGCGCACACGCTGGCCGAGACGAACGGGTAGTCCGGCGTTTACGGCGTCAGCGCGCGCGCGATCGCGACGAATTCCGCGACATCCAATGTTTCGGCACGCCGCTGGGGGTCGATGCCCAGCGGCTCCAGCACGTCCAGCGCGCCGGGCAGGCCCTTGAGCGACTGGCGCAGCATCTTGCGGCGCTGGCCGAAGGCGGCCTCGGTCACCCGTTCCAGCATCCGCGCGGAGACGCCGGCGGGCATCGCCACCGGCTCGACATGCACGATCGCCGACATGACCTTGGGCGGCGGGGTGAACGCGCTGCGGTGCACTTTCATCGCGATCACGGGGCTGGCGCGCCACTGCGCCAGCACGGCGAGCCGGCCATAGGCATCGGTGCCGGGCCGGGCGACGATGCGCTCGGCCACTTCCAGCTGGAACATCAGCGTCAGCGATTGCCAGCGCGGCGGCCATTCCTGGCCGGAAAGCCAGCCGGTGAACAGCAGCGTGCCCACGTTGTAGGGCAGGTTGGCGGCCACGTGCCACGGCCCGTCGAACAGCGTGACGGGATCGATCCGCGTCGCGTCGCCCTCGATCACGGTCAACTGGCCGGGGAAGGCATCCGACAGTTCCGCAAGCGCCGGCAGGCAGCGCTTGTCCATCTCTATCGCGGTCACGTTCGCCCCGGCGCGCAGCAGCGCGCGGGTCAGCCCGCCGGGACCGGGGCCGACTTCCAGCACGTTCGCCCCGCGCAGGCTGCCGGGCACCTTGGCGATCCGGTCCAGCAACTGTTCGTCGAACAGGAAGTTCTGGCCCAGCGCCTTGCTGGCGAACAGACCGTGGCGGTTCACCACCTCGCGCAATGGCGGCAATTGGGGCAGCAGGTCGGTCATGCGGAAAGCCTGCGCACCGCGCATTCCCCGGCCATGCGGATTGCGGCGACGGTCGCGCCCGCGCGCGCCGTGCCCGTTCCGGCGATGGCGAAGGCCGTGCCATGATCGGGCGAGGTGCGCACGATCGGCAACCCCAGCGTGACGTTGACGCCGGCGTCGAAATCCAGCGCCTTGAGCGGGATCAGCGCCTGATCGTGGTACATGCAGATCGCCGCGTCATAGGTCTCGCGCGCTTCGGCGTGGAACATCGTGTCCGCCGGCAAAGGCCCGCGCGCGTCGATTCCGGCGGCGCGCAGCGCGGCGACGGCGGGGGCGACCACATCGGCATCCTCGTGCCCCATGCGGCCGTCCTCGCCCGCGTGCGGGTTCAGCCCGGCGATGGCCAGCCGGGGGTGCGCGATGCCGAAATCGCGCGCCAGCGCCGCCGCCGTGATCGCGGTGCGCGTGCGGATAAGCTCGGCAGTCAGCAGGTCGGGTACGGCGCGCAGCGGGACGTGGACGGTAACGGGCACCACGCGCAGGCTTGGCCCCGCCAGCATCATCACCGCGTTCCGGGGGGTGACGCCGCAGGCTTCGGCGACGAATTCGGTCTGCCCCGGCTGGCGGAAGCCGATCGCGGCAAGGCGGCTCTTGGCGATGGGGCCGGTGACGATGCCCGCCGCCGTGCCAGACCGGGCAAGGCCGGTTGCCGTTTCCAGCGCGCGCAGCGCCAGCGCGGCGCCGGCTTCGTCGGGCTGGCCGGGGGTATAAGGGAGGTCGCCCAGGTCTATGACCGGTAGCGCGGTATCATAGACCTCCAGCGCTTCGTCCGGCCCGGCGATGGTGCGCACCGGAACCTCGATACCGCGCCGATGCGCCGCCTGTTCGAGCAGCGCCCGGCTGCCTACTACGAAGAACGGGGGCAGGGCTTCGGCGCCGCTCAGCGCCCAGGCTGCGCAGAACAGTTCGGGGCCGACACCGGCGGGATCGCCGATGCTGGCGGCGAGGGGAAGGGAAAGCGTCATAGCGGTTCCCTGTCATGCGCCGGGCCGCCGGTCCTTGCGGATTCGCAAAGACGCGGCGGGGCCAGCGTCAGTTGTATTCGATCACCGCATCGCGCCGCAGATCGCGCAGATAGGTCTGCGCGCGCTTGTTGACGCGATCGTCTTCCATCTGCTGCTGCAACTCATCGAAGCTGGGGCCGGAATCCACCTTGGGATCGTCACGCCCGCACAGCAGCAGCACGCGCACGCCGTCCTCGATCGATCCGAACGGCGGAGTCGCCTCGCCGACCGAGAGCTTGAGCAGCGTTTCCTGCAGCGCGCCCGGCAGGTCGCGCGCCTTGATCTGGTCGTTGGCGACCACCGATGCGCCGATCGTGGCGGCGGCCTTTTCCGCCTCGCCGCAGCCGTGGATCGACTTCACCATGCTGGCGAAGTCGGCGGCCTTGTCGGCAGCCTGCTTTTCCGTGGTGCCCTTGGGGAACGCGATCGAGATCTGCTTGAGGCTGAGCACGGCATCGCGCGGGTCGGCGGTCAGCACCTGGCGCTTGTCGATCAGGTAGAGGATCGAGAAGCCGCCGGGAATCGGGATCGGGCCGGCAAGCTGGCCCGGGGCCATGCCGGTCGCGGCCGCGGCCAGTTCGTTGGGCAACTGGCCGAGGCGGATCCAGCCGAGATCGCCGCCGACCGCCGCCGTCGAGGCTTCGGAGAACTGGCGCGCATAGGCAACGAAGCTGCCGCCCTGCTTGATCTGCTCGACGATCTTTTCGGCGTTGGCGCGGACCTGCTGCTGGGTTTCGTCCGTCGCCGACAGGAAGATTTCGCCGATGCGGTATTCCTCGGTGCCCTTCGACGCCTGAAGCCGCTCCATCATCTCGCGCACTTCGCCGTCCGAGATGTTGATGAACGGCTGGACGTTACGGCGCAGCAGGCGCTGCCACGAAAGCTCGCCCTTGATCTGGCGCTTGAGCGAGGCGGCCGACGAGCCGATCGAGGCGAGGTACTTTTCCAGCGCCGGCACCGACTGGCCGAAGTTCTGCGTGGCCACGCGCTCGAACGTCTGGTTCACCTCGTCGTCGCCGATCTGGATGTCGGCGGCCTTGGCTTCCTGGATCTGCAGCGTTTCGTCGATCAGGTTGCGCAGCACCTGCAGGCGCAGGCGGTCCATTTCCTCCGGCCCCACCTTGTTGCCGTTGGCGTTGACGATCAGCGCCAGGCGCTGTTCCACGTCGGTGCCGGTCACGATCTCGCCGTTCACGATCGCCGTGGCACGGCGCACGTTGGGATCGCTCTTGCCGAACAGGGTGGGGTTGGCCGGGATGTTCAGGGCGCCGTTGGCGTCGGCGCTTTCCCGCACGGCCTGCGCGCTCGCGCTCGAGGCGATCGGCCCGGCGACCATGGCGGCAAGGCCCAGAACCAGCGCGCTCTGGCCGATCAGGGGACGACGGATCGGGGAAGGAAGGCGGACGGTACGCGTCATGGCAATCTGAATATCCTGTCGAACCGGCGCACCGGCATCCTTCTGCGCATTTCCCGGCAAATGGTATCGCCGGGCTTAACCCAAGCTGAGTGGCGCGGCGATAGCCGTATTGCAACGGCGAGGGAAGCGAAAGCGGGGAAAACCCCGAACGGCCGGGGTGCCGGACATCCCCAAGCGCCGTTCAACGCCCGCCCAGGCTGCGCAGCGACAGCGAGAACGAGAAGCCGTTACCCTGCTTCGCGTCGCCCGTCGTCACGTAGTCGCGCACCCATGTGAACGACAGGTCGAGGCAATCGTCGGTATAGGCGAAGCCCAGCCGATGCCGCAGCATCTGGAACCCGTCGGAAGCGGTGTTCGTCGGGTCCTCGGCGCGGGGCGTCAGGTTGACCACGCCCGATCCGAACACCGACCAGTATTTCGCGAAGGCCACGCGCCCGGTGAAGCGCAGTTCCTGCCGGTCGCGCAGGTCCTCGAAGGTGGAGGCGATATCGCGGTTGAGGCGGAGGTAGCCTACTTCGAAGTAGGACTTGTGTCCGCCGATGGTCGCGTCGAATTCGTTGCGGCGCAGTACGAAATCGTTGTGATCCAGCCGGAACCGGTGCGTGAACTTGACGATATCGCCAAAGCGCAGGTCGGTCCTGCCAACGATGTCGGACGCGCGGGTGGTCAGGCCGGTGCCGTCGGGCAGCAGGGTCATGTCGTTGGACAGGCGGTAGCTTTGCCCCACCGTGCTGGAAATGCGCCAGCCGGGCCGGGTCAGGCTCCAGTCGAGGCCGTAGGTGAAGCGGACGCCGTCCTCGATCCGGTCGTATCCGGGAAACCGGTTCAGCGAGAACAGGTTGGCATCGTCGAGATCGACCGACCGCGAATCCTCGTTGGGGATCGACAGGTTGCGCACGTGCGGCGTGGCGACGATCTGGAAGCGCGGGGTCAGCACCTGCGTACCGCCCAGGAATTCGCCCACGAAGGGCCAGCGCACGTCGATCGCGGCGGTGGCGATGCCGCGCGCCTGCCAGCCGGGATTGCCGCGATAGAGCACGGTTGGCGTCAGGGCGTTCTGGTCGCTGTGATAGACGTCGCCGCGCAGCAGCCCGGTCAGCGTGATCACCTGGCCCATGCCGGTCACGGTTCGCAGGTCCCACTGCGCGCGGGCGAAGGCGCGCTGCGTATCCTGCCCGCCGGTGCGCGTGATCGCCAGCGTGTTGGCCTGCAGCTCCAGCTTGCCGCCCACGCCCGGCATATCGAGCCGGCGGCGATAGTCGATCGCCGGGATCGCGATCGGCACCTGCCCCTGGGCGTAGCCGACGCGCAGCGTCTGCACCGCCCAGCCGGCCAGGCTGAAATAGCTGTTGTCGTCGATGCGTTCGAGATTGATCGAGGAGCGCAGCCGGTCGTCGCGGCCCAGGTCATAGCGGCGCAGGAAGGTGCGGTCGCTGGCGATGCGGCCGTAGCCCGAAATGCTCCAGTTGTCGGAAAGCTGGAAGCGGCCGTTACCTTCGAAATAGCCACGGAACTGCTGGTTCTGCGCGCCCGTATTGCCCGAGACCGAGATCACCGAGCTGCGCGTGAGGTAGCCCGTGATCTGGAAGGCGCCGCTTTCGGTCAACTGGCGGTAGCGGGTCTTCACCATCGGCAGCGAGCCGGTGTAGAAGTTGCCGGTTACCGCCAGGTCCTTGTTCTGTGCGATGCGCCAGTACCAGGTCAGGCCCAGTTCGGCGCCGTTCGACGCGCCCAGCCGGAAGTCCGGGATCAGCAACCCGCTGACGGCGCGGAAGTCCGATGTGTGGGCAAGGCCGGGCAGCGGCAGCAGCGGCACGCCGAACACGTGCAGCACTGCGCCCTTGTAGCGCACCCGCTTCTGCTTGTCGTCGTAGTGGACGCGGACGGCGGTGATTTCCCAGCTCGGCTTCTTGGCGCAGCCTTCGATGTCCTCGATCGCGCAGCCCGAATAGGCGGCATCGTGCAGGATGATGTCGCCATTGTCCTCGCGCTCGCCGCTTTTCGCCGCCAGCCGCCCGCCTTCGCGCATCACGACCAGCAGGTCGTCCATCGCGCCGGCCTTCAGTTCCTCGGTCAGGTCGGCCTTGTCGGTATAGACGATGTTGCCCACGTCATCGACCATGCGGACGTTGCCTTGCGCCTGGATCGCGCCGGTCTTGCGGTTCCACGTGATCGTATCGGCGCGGACCGACTGTTCCTCGCGCCGCAGCACGACATTGCCGCGGGCGGTGACGACATCGGAGTCGTTCGCGTATTCGACCTTGTCCGCCGCGAACTGGACGGGGGTGTCATCATCCGAATCGGCGGCGGCGGGCGTGGCGGATGGCGCAGGGGCGGGCGGAGAGGCCGGAATGGCCGTCTGCGCCAGCGCGGGCCAGGCCGTGCCGAGCATCAGGCCCAGCGCCAGACTGCCCGCCAGCTTGCGGGAAAACGGGATCAGCGTCACGCCTGCGGTCATGCGGCGCGGACGCAAGCGTCGGTAAAGGGCTTGCGGCTGCGGCCGCTTGGCGGGTTGCATGGCTTGCCTATCGCACCAGCGCGCCCTAACTGCAAATCCACAATTTCAGCCCGGACACGACTGCGCCGGGCTGTGGCCGCTTTCCGACAGGAGCACCCGATGAACGTTGTTTTCCGCCCGGCCGCCCAAGCCCGTCCCCGTCTGGTGGCCACGCTGGTGCCGCAGGGTGCCTTCCCGGCGCAGGCCGATGCCGTCGTGCGCGATGGCGCCGCTGCCGTGCGCTTCACCGGCAAGACCGGGCAGGTGTTCGAAGCCTTCGCGCAAGGGCCGGACGGTCTCCAGCGTCTCGCTTTCGCCGGAATCGGCGATGGGAGTGCGGCGGATCGCCTGTCGGCGCTGGAACGCGCCGGCGCGGCGCTGACCGCGAAATACCTGACCTCGGGCGAAACCGCGCTGGGCATCGATTTCACCGGCAGCGGGCTGTCCGCCGAGGAAGCGGTGGCGGTGCTGTTCGGCGCGCTGCTGCGCGGCTGGCGCCTCGATGTCTATCGCACCAGGCTGACCGACGAACAGAAGCCCTCGCTGGCCGAGATTGTCGCGATCGGCGCGCCCGATGGCACCGAAGCCGCCTGGCAGGCGGAAGCCGCGCTGGCCGAAGGCGTGGCCTTCACCCGCGAACTGGTGACCGAGCCGGCGAACGTGATCTACCCCGAAAGCTTCGTCGCCCGCGCGCAGGAGCGGCTGGCCGGCCTCGGCGTGGAAATCCGTGTGCTCGACAAGGCGGAAATGACCGAACTGGGCATGGGCGCGCTGCTCGGCGTGGCGCAGGGGTCGGTCCGCGAACCGCGCATCCTGGCAATGCGCTGGAAGGGCAAGGCCGGGACCAAGCCGACCGCGTTCGTGGGCAAGGGCGTGACGTTCGACACCGGCGGCATCTCGATCAAGCCGGCCGCCGGCATGGAAGACATGAAGTGGGACATGGGTGGCGCCGCTGCCGTTGCCGGCACCATGCTCGCCCTGGCGAAGCGCAACGCCGAAGCCGACGTGATCGGCGTGTGCGGTCTGGTCGAGAACATGCCGGACGGCAACGCGCAGCGCCCCGGTGATGTCGTCACCTCGATGTCGGGGCAGACGATCGAGGTGATCAACACCGATGCCGAAGGCCGCCTCGTGCTGTGCGATGCGCTGACCTGGGTGCAGAAGGAATATGCCCCCGCCACGATCGTTGACCTTGCCACGCTCACCGGCGCGATGATCATCTCGCTCGGCCATGAACACGCCGGCCTCTTTGCCAACGACGATCTGCTCGCCAGCCAGCTCGATGCGGCGGGCAAGGCCAGCGGCGACAAGCTGTGGCGCTTCCCGATCGGCCCGGCTTACGACAAGCTGATCGACAGCCCCATCGCCGACATGAAGAACGTGGGGCCGCGCTATGGCGGGTCGATCACCGCCGCGCAGTTCATCCAGCGCTTCGTCGACAAGGGCGTGGCCTGGGCGCATCTCGACATCGCCGGCACGGTCTGGGCGGACAAGCCCGGCGCGACCTGGGACAAGGGCGCGACCGGATTCGGCGTGCGCCTGCTCGACCGCTACGTGCGCGACGTGCTGGAAGCCTGACCAGGCACCGTGCGCGTCGACTTCTACCAGTTGAGCCGCGATCCCGCTGAAGGCGTGCTGCCGCAGATCGCGCGCAACACGCTGGGGGCGGGCGCCCGGCTGCTGGTGGTGTCACAGGACGAGGCGCAGCTCGGCCGCATCGGCGAGGCGCTGTGGACGCGCCTGCCTGACAGCTTTCTCGCGCACGGACGGGCGGGCGGCGCGCACGACAGCCGCCAGCCCATTCTTCTGTCCGATACGGTAAATCCCGCCAACGGCGCGTGCTTCCTGGCGCTGGCCGACGGGGTCTGGCGCGATGCGACGGAAGGCGCGGAGGATTTCGAGCGCGTGTTCCTGCTGTTCCCGCCCGATCGCATTGATGGCGCGCGCGATTGCTGGCGAATGCTGGGCCAGCGCGAAGGCGTGGACCGACGCTATTGGCGGCAGGAAGGCGGCAAGTGGCGCGAAGGGCCGTAGCAACCCGACCGCGCTCCCCGATTTTTGCGCGTCTTGCGGCGCAGCACAATCCCGGCTAGGGGCGCGCGCAACAAATCCCCAATTTCGCGAAGGAACATTCCATGGCGGTTACCCGCACGTTTTCGATCATCAAGCCCGACGCCACCCGTCGCAACCTGACGGGCGCCGTCACGGCGAAGCTCGAGGAAGCGGGCCTGCGCGTCGTTGCCTCCAAGCGCATCCACATGAGCCGCGAACAGGCCGAAGGCTTCTACGCGGTGCACAAGGAACGCCCGTTCTTCGGCGAACTCGTTGAATTCATGATCTCCGGTCCGGTCGTGGTGCAGGTGCTCGAAGGCGAAGACGCCGTGAAGCGCAACCGCGACATCATGGGCGCCACCAACCCCAAGGACGCCGCCGAAGGCACGATCCGCAAGCTCTTTGCCGAATCGATCGAAGCCAACTCGGTCCACGGTTCGGATTCCGAAGAGAACGCCGCGATCGAGATCGCGTTCTTCTTCAAGCCGGAAGAAATCGTCGGCTAATCGTTCGCACCGAACGGAAAGCATGAAGGGCCGGGGCAAGCGCTCCGGCCCTTTTGCTTTGCCTGCCGCTGCCGACCAGCTATGTCTGGCGCGGGAGACAGGCGATGCATGGCATGGGTTCGGGCGATTGCCCTTTCGAGTTCAATTTCGACGCCGCGACGTTCAAGGTCGGCGATACCGTGAGCTACCGCGTCAACGGCAGTTTCGAAGGCATGCCCTTCGTGGGCACGCTGCTGGAAGTGCATGACGATCACGTGGTGATCGCGGGCGACGCCAACGATCCCTCCTGCCGCTATCGCGGCACGCGCGAAAGCCGGCCGCAGGTCGATTACGCCGAAATCTGACTCTCAGAGCAGCGGGCTCATCATCGCGGCAAGGTTCTGCCACAGGCGGCGGGGCAGGCTGTATCCGGCCACGATCGCGGCGGTGATGGGCACGGACTGCGCGATCCAGTGGTCCTGCGTGGCCCGGATCGCGCTCGTCAGCGTCGGATCGAGAAACAGGATGTTGTTCTCGTAGTTCAGCTCGAAGCTGCGGCGGTCGAGATTGGCCGAGCCGATCATCGTCACCTGCCCGTCGACGGCCATGGTCTTGGCGTGGAGCAGGCCGGGCCGGTATTCGTGGATCTTCACCCCGGCTTCCAGCAGCGCATGGTAATAGCTGCGGCAGGCGGCCGCGACGAAGCGGCTGTCGTTGCGCGCGGGCACGATCAGCACCGTTTCCACGCCGCGCCGCGCAGTGGACAGCAGCGCGTAGAGCAACTGTTCGTCTGGCACGAAATAGGGCGTGCTGATCACCAGTTCGCGCCGCGCGGAATGGATGAGTTCGGCGAAGCAGGCGGTCATCGCCGCATACGTCAG
Organism: Novosphingobium sp. UBA1939; assembly: GCF_002336885.1. Taxonomy (NCBI): domain Bacteria; kingdom Pseudomonadati; phylum Pseudomonadota; class Alphaproteobacteria; order Sphingomonadales; family Sphingomonadaceae; genus Novosphingobium; species Novosphingobium sp. UBA1939. The sequence continues at coordinate 22,657 of NZ_DDFB01000057.1, forward strand.
CGTGGGGCCGGTGCCGATGACCTGCGCGATTATGTCGCCCGGCCGTTCGTCCGTCTCCTCGCAAGCGTCGATCAGCAACGGTGATACGTCGTCCCCGCCTTCGGCCATCCAGTCGGACGCGAACAGGAACTGGCATTGCCGCGTTACCGGTCCTTCCCAGCGGGTCATGATGTCCACCCACGGCGCGAAGCGGGGCTTGATGCGGAATTCGGGGTCGGCGGCGTTCTGGCTGCCGCACCAGGCGATGCGGTTGTCGATCACCAGCACCTTGCGGTGGTTGCGCAGGTCCACGCGGCCGCGCAGCATCGTCCACAGCACATTGCCCACCGGCAGCGCGGGCAGGGCTTCCACGCCCGCTTCGCGCATCATCCGCCACAGCGGCGACGATGTCATCAGGCGCGATCCCAGCGCATCGGCCAGCACGCGCACGCGCACCCCGCGCCGGGCGGCGCGGGCCATGGTTTCGGCCAGCCGCGTGCCGTTGTTGTCTGGCAACCAGATGTAGAAGCACAGGTGGACCGTGTTCCGTGCCGCTTCGATGTCCGCGATCATGCCGTCGATCGCGGCATTGCTGTCGGTGAACAGGCGGGCGGCGTTGCCACCGCCCGGCTCCAGCGCGTTCACCGTGCTCGCCAGCGCGAACGGCGCGGCATAGGGGCTCTGGCTCACCTGGCAATGCGCGGCCATGTCGCCGGGCGGGCGGGGCAGCGCGGCATCGATCTCCGCGCCGCGCCGCCGCCGGTCGCGGCTGAGCAGCGTTTCACCCAGCAGCAGGTAGCCCAGCACGCCGACGACCGGGAACATGAGGATGACCACCAGCCAGGCGACGCGCGATTCGGGTTCGCGGTGCGGCCGCAGCATGGCGCGCAACAGCGCCCATATTTCCGCCGCGACGAGAAGCAGCGCGCCGGTAACTTCAAGCTGGTAAAGCGTCATCGCCCTCTGCGTCCCACGCGCGCGGGCGCCTGTAAAGGGTCAGGCAGCGAGGAACGCGGAAAGCGCCCGTCAGAAGTCCATCATTGCGGCCAGGCGCTTGGGGGCGATGGCGGCCCAGCTTCGGCGCAGCCAGTCGGCGATGCCGTCCCAGTCGGTATCGCCCAGGTCGAGCCGGATCGCGATCCAGCCATCGCCGAAATAGGCCGGCCGGTAATAGCGCGCCGGATCGCTTTCGATCAGCTGTTCCTGTTCGTCCAGCCCGCTGATCTTGACCAGCAGCGCCGTCCGGCCGTCGCCGTGGTGGTCGATCGAGACATAGGCGAACTTCTTGCCCTTCGTTACGCCGAAGCAAGGCATGCCGTGGCTGGTGACTTCGTCCGCCTCGGGCAGAGCCATGGCGCGTTCGCGCACTTGCGCGACAAGGTAGTCCGGCGCGGTTTCGCGCGTCACGAAGTCGGCCAGCACGCGCGAATAGAGCTGGTGTTCCGCGATCAGCACGCGCGCGGCCAGGGTGTCGCCGGTATCGCCCGGCAGGATCGCCACCGGCGTCTGGCCCAGGATCGGGCCGTCGTCGAGTTCGGCGGTGACGAGATGGACCGAGCAGCCGCCGTGGCTGTCGCCTGCCTCGATCGCGCGATCGTGCGTGTGCAGGCCCTTGTATTTCGGCAGCAGCGAAGGGTGGATGTTCAGCATCCGGCCTTCCCAGCGACCGACGAATGCGGGGGAAAGGATGCGCATGTATCCCGCCAGCGCGATGAAGCGCGCGCCGGCCCGGGTGACTTCGGCTTCCATGGCCGCGTCATGGTCGGCGCGTGCCATGCCCTTGTGCGGCAGGCAGAACGTGGCCACGCCTTCGGCTTCGGCCAGCTTCAGCCCCGATGCGTCCGGATTGTTCGAAAGCACGAGGACGATGCGGTATGGGCAGTTTTCCGCCCGGCTGGCATAGAGCAGCGCGGCCATGTTGGTGCCGCTGCCCGAGATGAAGACGGCGACGGGCGCGCGGTCAGCCAAGGTGCGTCGCTTCCCATGCGGCGCGCGCGGACCAGGTTTCGGCGCTGCCGGTCACGGTGCAGCCCTTCTCGCCCTGCACGATTTCGCCGACGCGGAACACGGTTTCGCCCGCCGTTTCAAGCTCGGCGGTCACCGACGCGACGTCCGCCGGCGCGACGGCCAGCACCATGCCCACGCCGCAGTTGAAGGTGCGCGCCATTTCCTGCGGCTCGATGTTGCCCTGCGCCTGCAGGAACGCCATCAGGCGCGGCTGTTCCCACGCGTCGGCATCGATCCGCGCATGAAGCCCGGCGGGCAGCACGCGCGGCACGTTCTCAAGCAGGCCGCCGCCCGTGATATGCGCCAGCGCGTGGACCCGGCCCGAACGAACCACGGGCAGCAGGCTTTTCACGTAGATCCGCGTCGGTTCGATCAGGTAATCGATCAGCAGGCGTTCGTTGTCGAACAGGGCCGGGCGTTCGAGTTTCCAGCCCTTGTCGGCGGCGAGGCGGCGCACCAGCGAATAGCCGTTGGAATGGACGCCCGACGAAGCCAGCCCCAGCAGCACGTCGCCTTCCGCCACGCGATCGCCGGTCAGTTGTTCGCCACGTTCCACCGCGCCCACGCAGAAGCCGGCAAGGTCGTAGTCGCCGGGGCCGTACATGCCCGGCATTTCCGCCGTTTCGCCACCGATCAGCGCGCAGCCGGCGATCTTGCAGCCTTCGGCGATGCCGGCGACGACCCGCTCCGCCACGCCGTTATCCAGCTTGCCGGTGGCGAAGTAGTCGAGGAAGAACAGCGGCTCCGCGCCCTGTACGATCAGGTCGTTCACGCACATCGCGACAAGATCGATACCGATGTGGTCGTGTCGGTCGTGGTCGATGGCCAGCTTGACCTTGGTGCCCACGCCATCGTTCCCGGCCACCAGCAGCGGGTCCTTGTAGCCGGCGGCGCGCAGGTCGAAAAAGCCACCGAATCCGCCGAGTTCCGCGTCCGCCCCGGGGCGGGCGGTGGCACGGGCCAAAGGGCCTATCGCCTTGACCAGCGCATTGCCTGCGGCGATGGAAACTCCAGCCTGTTCGTAGCTGTAGCTTTGGGGCGAAGGAGTGTTGTCGGTTGCCATGATCGCCGCCGCCTAGCGCTTTCCTGCTTGGATTTCCACTTGCCTTTCGGCAAAAGCGCCCGCGAAGAGGTCGCGAACAACAGGGTCCGGCGGCCATTCTACGGGAGTTCCCTTGGCCGTTCCGCGCGCAATGCAGATGCCGAAGTTGAGCCGGAAGGCTTGGATCGCCGCGGGAATCGGCGGTGCGTCGGCGCTTGCGCTGGTTTTTGCCGGCCCCGCGCTGCTTGCGCAAATCGAGGGCGATCGCGGCATCGCGCCGATCGCCAGCAACGGCGATTTCGAGGTTGGCGGCATCGAGGTGAACGTCTCGGGCGACAATGCCGAGGACGCGCGCATGAAGGGCTGGCGCGAAGCGCAGCGCAAGGGCTGGGAAAAGTTGTGGGAACACAACCATCTGGGCAGCGGCGGCGCACCGGCGCTGGATGACGGCACGATCGATTCGCTGGTGTCGGCGGTGGTGGTCGAAAAGGAGGAAATCGGCCCGCACCGCTATATCGCGCGGCTGGGCCTGATCTTCGATCGCGCCCGGACGTCGCAATATCTTGGCTTGCAGGGCGCGCACGCCAAGTCCGCGCCGATGCTGGTGATTCCCGTACTCTATCAGGGCGGTGCGGGTTCGGTGTTCGAAACGCGCACGCCCTGGCAGAAGGCCTGGGCCGATTTCCGCACCGGCGAAAGCGTGATCGACTATGTGCGCCCCAACGGTGGCGGTGCCGATTCGCTGCTGCTCACGGCCGGGCAGGTTTCGCGCCGCAGCCGCAACTGGTGGCGGCTGATCCTCGATGAATTTGGCGCGGCGGATGTGGTCGTACCGATCGCGCGGCTGGAACGGCAATGGCCGGGCGGGCCGATTCGCGGCACCTTTACCGCGCGCTATGGCCCGGATAACCGCTTCCTGGGCAGCTTTCAGCTGACCGCCGAGAGCGAGGACAAGCTGCCGGCGATGCTGGCGGATGCGGTGCGCCGGATCGATGGCATCTATGCGGGCGCGCTGGCCAACGGCCAGTTGACCCCTGACCCCACGATCAACATGGCCACCAAGATCGATCCCAAGCTGATCGAGCAGGCGCTGGGCCAGCTCGGTCCGGCGCCCGCCGCCGGTCCGGCCGCAGGACCCGATGGCATCCCCGCGGCCGCAGCATCGACCACAGCGGCGCTCGCCACGACCTTCATCGTGCAATTCGCTACGCCCGATGGCGCGGCGGTCGATTCGGGGCTGGCCGGCGTTCGCGCGGCAGCGGGGGTGCAGGGCGTGGCGACGACCAGCATCGCGATCGGCGGCACTTCGGTGATGCGCGTGACGTTTGCCGGCGATCTTGAAGCGCTGGCGGCGGCTTTGCGCGCGCAGGGCTGGAAAGTCACGCAGGGCGCCAATGCGCTTTCTATCCGCAAGTAACCGGCGATCCGTATATGACCGGCGGGCGCGCGCGCGTTCCGGTCGATGAATCGCATGTCGCAGATCGCCTTGCCGCTGGTGACCGCCGTGGGGGCGGAGACGATTGCCATCGGGCCGTCGCTGCAGCCGGTGATCGATGGCTTGCGCGCCGCGCCGGACTGGCCGTTCCGTACCGCGATCCTGTCCGGGCCGCCGCGTTCGGGCAAGAGCCTGCTGGCGCGCTGGTTTGCCGAAAGCGGGGTTGGGGACGTGGTGGACGATGCCGACAGCCTGCCGCAGGACGAGCTGTTCCACCGCTGGAACCGCGCCCAGGCGGAAGGCCGGCCGCTGCTGATCGTCAGCAACGCCGCCCCGGGCGAATGGAGGGTGACCCTGCCCGATCTCGCTTCCCGGCTGGGCGCGGCGCTGCCGCTGGAAATCGGCGCGCCGGATGATGCCCTGCTGGAGGCCTTGATCGAAGCGCACGCGGCGCGGCGCGGGCTGGTGCTGGGCGATGGCGCGCTGGCCTATCTGCTGCCCCGCATCGAGCGGACCCATGCGGCGGCGGAACGGCTTGTCGAAACAATCGACAGGCTGAGCCTTGAGCGCAAGGCATCCGTCACCATATCGCTGCTGCGCGATGCGCTCGCCGTTTCAGGGGGCGAGGGCGGCGAGCGCACGGGCCGGCAACCGCCGCGCTTGCCTTGAGCCGTGAAAAGAGGGAGAATCGGCCCATGTTCGCGAAACTGATCGACTATCTGGATTCGATCCAGGCGCGCGATCCCGCGCCGCGTTCGCGTTGGGAAATCCTGCTCTATCCCGGCCTGTGGGCGGTGGCGCTGCACCGCGTGGCGCACTGGCTGTTCCAGGGGAAGCTCTATTTCCTGGCCCGCGCGGTGAATCACTTTTCCCGTTTCATGACCGGGATCGACATCCATCCCGGCGCGAAGATCGGCCGACACCTGTTTATCGACCACGGCTTTACCGTGATCGGGGAAACGGCCGAGATCGGCGACAACGTCACCATCTACCAGTGCGTGACGCTGGGCGGCACCAACCCCGCCAACGGCGTGCCCGGCAAGCGCCACCCCACGTTGCAGGACAACGCGATCATCGGATCGGGCGCGCAGATTCTCGGCCCGATCACGGTGGGCCAGCGCGCCCGCGTGGGGGCCAACGCGGTGGTGACCGAGGATGTGCCCGAAGGCGCCACGATGATCGGCCTCAAGGCCCGCTCCACGCTGGTCCCGGTCGAAACCTGGCTCAAGGACTTCATCCCCTATGGCACGCCCTGCAAGGAGCCGTGCGAGCCGGCGGGTGGCACCCGGGTTGATGAACTGGAGGCGGAAGTCGCCGCGCTCAAGGCGCAGGTGGCCGCGCTCGTGGCGGCTCAGCTCGAAACCGCCGATGGTGACGGAACCGCGCCGTCGCCCACGCGGCGGAGGTCGCGGACCTGAGCGGGCCGGGCGGAGCGGACGCGTCGGGCGGGGCTCCCGCCGGCACGGTCATTCCCTTTCCCCATGCGCGCGCCGTGCCGCAGGTGGCGTTCGCGCGTGACGAACTCATGCGGATTCTCGATCTCTACGGGCGCATGGTCGCGGCTGGCATCTGGCGGGACTATGCGATGGATTTCGGGCGCGATGCTGCCAGCTTCTCGGCCTTTCGGCGCACTGCCGAGCGGCCCAGCGCCCGGATCGAGAAATGCCCGGCCTTGCGGACCCGGCAGGGCATGTGGGCGCTTTATGGCGAGGCGGGACAAGTGCTCAAGCGCGGGCATGAATTGGCCGGCGTTCTTGTCCCGCTCGAACGCAAGCTGCTCAAGGTGGTGGACGATTAGGAGATACGGCTGCGCACGCGCCGGCCTGCTGCTGTCGCTTCTGCTGCTTTCCGCCTGCTCCGACGCGGCGCCCGCACGCAAGCGCCAGAACCGCGCCGAAGCGCAGAACGGTCCGCTGATCCGCGTTCTGTTCCGTTCCGACCACTGGCTGCTGCTGGTGCCCTACCGCGCGAAAGACACGCCGCAAGCGCGGCTGGCACCCGATTGCCTGGAGCCGCTGGTGATCGATGCTGCCAGCGGGGTGGCGCACCCTGTCAGCCGGGCGGAGGCACTGGCGCGGGTCCGGTCCATGCAGATGATCGGGGCCGAGCGGGGCGATTGCGCCCCCGCGCCCGCGCCGGTCCCGGGGCCGGTCAGGCAAATACCGCCGCTGTCTCCCGCGCCTGCTGCGCTTCGGTGATCTCGCCCACGATGCGATAGAGGAACCACGCGGACCCGGCGAGGCTGGCGGTTGCGCCGAAGCCGAGCACGGTGGCGACGGCATGGTTCACGTCTTCCAGGCGCTGGGCCAGGGTGGCGAGGATATTGCCGCCGATCCAGCATCCCCACCACAGGCGCAGCAACGCCTGGCCATGGCTTGCCGCTTCCGATGACGCCCCAAGGCTGGCGTCCCAGATTTCCTGCATGGCCTGGAACGGTTTGAACAGATTGGCCACCGGCACCAGATACCACGCCCAGGCGCCGTTGGGGCCATAGGTCAGCGCGGCGCCCGTCTGGCGCAGGTTATCGTTGGCGCGATAGAGCCACATCGATGCGGTGACCGCACTGGCGACAAGGCACCCGAACTGGGCCAGACCCGCCGCGATCGCGATGCGGGCGGCCATCGGGTCGGTGGCGGCCTGATCGAGCAGGCCCAGGGCGGTGATGACGGAGAGCGCCAGATCGGCCGCCACGAACAGCAGCAGCACGATGGAAAGGGCCTTGGCGCGGCCGGCCAGTATCCGCCTGCCATCCTCGATTGTCATCGCGCTCTCCCGGTTCGCTGCGGAATCCTAGCGCGCCGGTCGGGAAAGTCAGCCGCAATCATCGCTATTGTGGTGTCATGATTGCGGCTGGCCATTCTTCCTGCCGATCAGCCTTTCATCGCGGCCTGCAATTGGCCGATGATGACCTGGCTCTGTTCCGATCCCGATGCCGGCACGAAATCGCCGGTGCGGTCGGAAATGCGGTCCCACGCCGCGGCGAAGCCTTCCACGGTGCGTTCCGCCGGCGGCAGGACCACGCCCTTGTTCATCGTGACCCATGCCGAATGGTAGGCGCCCGCGCCGGCGCCAACGATGGCGTTGCTGGGGGCGTCTTCCGAAACGAGGAACAGCGCTGCCGGGACGACGTTCTCCGGGCCGAACAGCTTGAAGGCTTCCTCGGGCAGGATGTCTTCGGTCATGCGCGTTGCCGCGACGGGGGCAAGCGTGTTGACCTTCACGTTGTATTTCGCGCCTTCGAGGTACAGCGTCTTGGTAAGTCCGGCGAGGCCGAGCTTGGCCGCGCCATAGTTCGCCTGCCCGAAGTTGCCGAACAGCCCGGTGGACGAAGCGGTCATCAGGATGCGGCCGTAGTTCTGTTCGCGCATCAGATCCCAGCACGCCTTGGTGGCGAAGGCGGAGCCGATCAGGTGGACCTTGACCACCAGTTCGAAATCGGCGGGCTCCATCTTGGTGAAGCTCTTGTCGCGCAGGATGCCGGCGTTGTTGATCAGGACGTGGACGCCGCCCCACTTTTCCTTGGCGCGTGCGACCATCTCGGCCATCTGCTCGTATTCGGTCACCGACCCGCCGTTGGCGATGGCTTCGCCGCCGCCGGCAAGAATTTCCTCGACGACCTTCTGCGCCGCGTCCGAAGCCCCGGTGCCGTCGCGCGATCCACCCAGATCGTTGACCACGACTTTGGCGCCGCGCCGTCCCAGTTCGAGCGCATAGGCGCGGCCCAGCCCACCGCCGGCGCCGGTAACGATAGCGACCCGGTCCTTGAACGAAATCGACATGCCTGTTCTCTCCAGCTGCGTTTCAGCCGCGCGTCCTAATCGCGCGGTTAAGCGATGGCGCGGGATGCCATGGCCGGGGCCGGGGTGCAACACCGCGCTTTTTCCGGGCGCGCGCGTATTGCGGAAGTTTGGTCAATTGAACGTCAAAAAAGTGTAACACAAACGTCATAATGCCCCTGCCAGGGAAGCGGCACCGCATTTCGCATCGCCTGCTTCGGGGACAATCGCGGGGGCTTGCCCCGCAGCCGGATTCGCGTGCCGCAACGGCACAGGGTTTCGGCGGAAGGGGCGACGGATGAAGGGACGCGGCGCGTCAGCGCTGATCGTAGCGGCCATGGTTGCGCTGCCTCCGGCAGCCGCGCGGGCGCAGAGCGTGCAGGAACTGCAGCGCCAGATCGATGAACTGAAAGCGGCCGTGCAAACGCTGACGGCGGCGCTCGCCGCGACGAAGGCGGCACCGGCGGGCGCGGCGAGCGGACAGGTGGCGGCTTCCGCAGCACCAGAACCAACACCCGCACCGGCGCCCGTGGCGCTTGCATCGGCGGCGCCAGCACCTTCCACGCCCTTGCCGGTCGCTTCGTCCGGTACTCCCCCGCGTGCGAAAGCGTGGTACGAACGCATCCAGATGCGCGGCTATACCCAGTTGCGCTTCAACAGCATCATCTCCGGCGATGCCACCGCCCCGGGAAACCGTTCGCGCCTGCGCTCCGTTTCGGACAGCGGGCTGAACGATGCCGGCAATTTTTCGCTCCGGCGGGTGCGGCTCGTCTTCCAGGGCGACCTGACCGACCGGATCTCGTTCTATCTCCAGCACGATTTCGCCACCGCCGTCGCCAACCAGTCGGTCGGCGAACGGCGCGAGACGTTCGGACAATTGCGCGATGCCTATGTCGATGTCGCGCTGGACCGGGCCAAGCGCTTCAAGCTGCGCTTCGGGCAATCGAAAGTGCCCTATGGCTGGGAAAACCTGCAATCGTCGTCCAACCGGCTCCCGCTCGACCGTTCCGATGCCATCAACAGCGCGGTTCCGGGCGAGCGCGATCTGGGCGTGATCGCGTTCTATACGCCGGCGCGCGTGCAGCGGATCTGGGACGATCTGGGCAGGAAGGGGCAGAAGCTGTTCGGCAGCTATGGTGCGTTTTCGCTGGGTGCGTTTAACGGGCAGGGGATTGCCCGGTCCGAACAGAACAAGACGCTGATGCTCACCGCCATGGGCACATGGCCGTTCCGGCTCGATGGCCTGGGCGATGCGTTCGAAGGGCAGGTGCTGGAACTGGGCGCGTCGCTGATGCGCAACAAGGTGCAGCCCGATATCCGCACCGGCGGGGTGAGCCCGGTGGCGTTCGATGATAACCGGGTGGGTCTGCACGCCATCCTCTATCCCCAGCCGTTCGGGATTCAGGCTGAATGGAACTGGGGGCGCGGGCCGGAATTCGATGTCGCGGCGCAGGCCATCCGCGCGAAGAAGCTGGACGGCGGCTATGTGCAGACGATGTACCGGGTCGAGGAATCCCCGATCGGACCGTTCATGCCCTATGCGCGCTGGCAGCGGTATCGCGGCGGCTACAAGGCGGCGATCAACGCGCCGCGCCTCGAAACCGACGAGGTGGAACTGGGCGTGGAATGGCAACCGCTCAAGGCGATCGAACTGACGCTGGCTTATGCGCGGATGAAGCGCAACGAAGCCGATGAACGCCGCCTCGGCCGGGCCGAGGGCAGCGTCATCCGCAGCCAGTTGCAGTGGAACTACTAAGCGCCGGAACCCATGGGATCGTTCAGGCGATCCGCTTGACCCAGCCGTGCGTGTCCGGCGCGTCGCCGCGCTGGATCGCCACCAGCTTCTGGCGCAGCTTCTGCGTGAGCTGGCCCGGGCCGCCCGATCCGATCGTGAACGCGCCATCGTGGCCGGAAACGCGGCCGACCGGGGTAACCACCGCCGCCGTGCCGCAGGCGAAGGTTTCGACGAGCCTGCCCGAAGCGGCGTCGGCCTTCCACTGGTCCAGGCTGTAGCGTCCTTCGCGCACGGTGAGGCCTTCTTCCTGCGCCAGCCGGATCAGGCTTTCACGGGTGATGCCGGGCAGGATCGTGCCGGTCAGTTCGGGCGTGAGGATCGAACCGTCATCGAACACGAAGAACAGGTTCATGCCGCCCAGTTCTTCCACCCACTTGCGCTCGACCGCATCGAGGAACAGCACCTGGTCATGGCCGCGTTCGAAGGCTTCGGCGGTGGGGACGAGGCTGGCGGCGTAGTTGCCACCGCACTTGGCCGCGCCGGTGCCGCCCGGTGCGGCGCGCGTAAAGTCGCTCACCCAGATCGACACCGCCGGCGCGCCCGACTTGAAGTAGTTGCCGGCTGGCGAGGCGATCACCAGGAACTTGTACTGCTTCGACGGGCGCACGCCGAGGAAGGCTTCCGATGCGAACATGAACGGGCGCAGGTACAGCGACCCGCCCTCCACGGTCGGGAACCAGTCCTTGTCGGCCAGCACCATTTCCTTCACCGCCTGCACGAACAGCGCTTCGGGCAGTTCGGGCATCGCCAGCCGGCGGGCGGAAGCGTTGAAGCGCGCCGCGTTGGCTTCCGGGCGGAACAGGGCGATGCCGCCATCGGCGAGGCGATAGGCCTTCAGCCCCTCGAAGATTTCCTGGGCATAGTGCAGCACCGCGGCGGCCGGGTTGATCGGGATCGGGCCATAGGGAATGACGGAGGCGTTGTGCCAGCCGCGTTCCTCGTCCCAGTCGATCGATACCATGTGATCGGAAAAGACCTTGCCGAAGCCCGGATCGGCCAGCACCGCCGCGCGCGCATCCGCCGCCAGCGGCGCGGGGTGGGGCAGGTGGGCGAAGGTCATTTCGGATTCGGCGAGCGTCGCCATGGCAGTCAGTCCTTCCGCAGGAATCGGCAAGGAAAGCGCCGTGAACTATTATTACGCGAAACGCAAGCAGTTTGTAATAAATGTGAAGGGCCGCCCCGGTAACCCGGAAGCAGCCCTTCGCATGGTCAGCGGCCGGAAGTGCCGCCCACGAAGCCTTTATCGCTTAATCGAAACTCAGCGATAATGCCTCGCGCGGGACTGTACCGACCTCTCTGCTGAACCATGAGACATCGGATCNNACCTCCTTTCGCGCTGTTGAGCCAAAGATCGCCGCCTTGCGAGCGGCTGGACCGGGAGCGTCTGAGGCCCTCCGGCCTTGACCAGAATGTGAGTCATTCGGGCGCGAACAACAAGACTTGCATTCAACTTTTTTGGCGTCAGTATCGAGACTTCGCGTGTGCAAAATGGCGCGTCGGAAAGCCCGGACGCAAGGCCCGCTAGCCCCGGCAATCCTCGATCACGCGGCCCACTTCCGACCACGCCGGCAGATAGAGCGTGGGAAGGCCGTTCACCTCCACCGCGAAGCGGCCCCGGCTGAACGCCATGGCATCCAGCANNTGCGCGCGCGAAGGGGCTGCGCTGAGCGGGCGCGTCTGCGTGCTGGTGGTTACCGACATCGGCAGCGGCCCCGGTGCCGCGCCCGCCCGCGCAATTGTCACCGTGCGGGCCGCGCGGTCGCAGCGCAGGCTGAGCAGTGCCGTGGCGCTCGGCGGGTTGGAAAACTGCGCGATGCCGCCGTTTGGCGTTGCGTGATAGAACCACGATCCC
>NZ_DDFB01000035.1:0-169 GCF_002336885.1 Novosphingobium sp. UBA1939
TCGGCTGCCGGGTCATAGCTCGATGCGGCGCGGCCCCAGTATTCGCGGTCTTCGGAGACGCAGGCGTTGTAATCGGGCCACCCGCCGGGATAGGCGGACTGGCCAAGCCCGGTGATCGCCAGCGTCAGTTCGCGGCCCGCCGCACCGGCCACGCGGAAGTGGAACCACT
>NZ_DDFB01000035.1:213-15224 GCF_002336885.1 Novosphingobium sp. UBA1939
TTGCGTCATTTGACCTGGATAGTCTGTCCGGACTTGCCGGGGAAGTCCGCGAACAGCGCATGGGCCAGGCGCGGCGCGACATTGGCCGCATCGGCTTCCTTCTTCTTCGCGTTATCGCGCGATTCGGCGCGGCCTTCCCACAGCGCCTGCCCTGTCGCGCGGTCGCGGATCGTCACGGACAGGCGGGTGTCGGTCCATTCGCGCGATCCGCCGCCCAGGCTGAAGCCGACGCCCAGGCCCACGCCGCTGTTCCAGCCGCCGGTGGAGCCGCCCACGCCGACGCTGACCGGTCCGCGCTGCCGTTCCTGCCGTTCGGTGCGCCGCTCCACCCGCACTTCGACCAGTGCGTCCGCCGCGCCGGCGGTCGCCGTGCCGAAGCCGCGGGCCGCCACTTCGCGCATGACCGCATCGTTCCACAGCGCGGTTTCGAGACCGGCGGGGTCTTCGCCCGGCGCGGGTGCCAGCGCCAGCGCGGCGCCCGGCACCAGCTTCGCCAGCGATTCGGGGGTGTGGAACCGCGTGACTTCGACCGGGGCGGCGAACGCCACGCCGGGCGCGGCCGGCAAGGCGGCCAGCACAAGGGCGGAAGCAATCAGCAGGCGGCGCATCGGCGTATCCTCAATCGTTGTCCCGGTAACCGATATGGGCGTGATACGTGCCCGTGCAACCGCAGGTTGCTCCGATCAGGGCTGGAGCGCCGCCACTTCGGTGCCTTCGGGGAACTTCGCGAACAGCGCGGTGGCCAGGCGCGTGGCGACGGCGGTGTTGTCCAGCCCGGCCTCGCCCTCGCGCGCGACGCCTTCGGCATGGCCTTCCCACAGCACGCGGCGTGTCGCCTTGTCGCGAATGCGCACTTCCAGCCGCGTGCCGATGATCGCCTTCTTCGGCTTGGACAGATCGACCGCCAGCGCCAGACCGACGCCGCTGCCGCGGTTGCTGATCGTGGTGCTCATCGCGCCGCTCACGGGCTTGTGCGGGGCTTCCTCCGGCTGCACCACCGAATGGCTGACCGCCACTTCGGCCACCTGCCCGCCTTCCGCGCCCGAGGTGGCGGTGTTGTAGCCATGCCCGGCAAGCTGATCGACCACCGCCGCCTCATAGACCGGCAGCTTGGCGTCGGGCTCGACGTTGTCCTCGCTGCCGTCGTAGCCATCCGGCGCGACGGCGGCGATCACGATCGGCCCCTGCGCCAGCGCGCTGCCGGCGTCGGCGGCGCGGAAGGTGGTGACATCGACCTTCTTCGACGGTTCGCCGCCCGTCCGGCTGTCGCGGCCGTTCGCGCCATAGGGTCCGAACGGATCGCCGCGCCCCCAGCCGCCGCCATAAGGCTGGGCGTGCAGCGCCGCCGGCGCGCCGGCCAGCAGGGCAGCCGCGAACAGGAGGGGTGAAAGGGCGGAGGTTGTGCGAACCCGGGGCATGGCGTGTGTTCTTTCGGTGAAGGGCTTCCAAGGCGATCCCGCCGGCGCGATGCCACGCCGGCGCTTTCACCTGACTGAACGCGCTACTTAATGATTCCCTGCGAATCTTGCTGCTAGGGCAGGGTGTCCGTTGCATTCCGGAGTGATTCGCGCATGACTAAAGTACCCGTCCTCGTCACTGGTGGCGCAGGCTATATCGGCAGTCATGCCGTGCTGGCGCTAAAGGACGCGGGGTGGCCCGTCAGCGTGATCGACAACCTGACCACGGGTTTCCGTTTCGCCATTCCCGATGGCGTGCCGTTCTATCAGGGGGATATCGAGGACGGCGATCTGCTGGCGCGGATCATCGCGGAACAAGGGATCGGGGCGGTGATGCACTTCGCCGGATCGGTCGTGGTCCCCGAATCGGTCGAGAACCCGCTGAAATACTACCACAACAACACCGCCAAGAGCCGCGCGCTGATCGAATCGGCGGTGAAGGGCGGCGTGCGCCACTTCATCTTCAGCTCGACCGCGGCGACCTATGGCGTGCCCGAGGTTTCGCCGGTGAACGAGGACAGCCCGAAGCTGCCGATCAATCCCTATGGCATGTCCAAGCTGATGACCGAGATCATGCTGGCCGACACCGCCCGGGCGCATCCGCTGAACTTCTGCGCGCTGCGCTATTTCAACGTGGCGGGCGCCGATCCGCAGGCGCGCACGGGCCAGTCCACCGCCGGCGCGACGCACCTGATCAAGGTCGCGGTCGAGGCGGCGCTGGGCAAGCGCGGGCATGTGGCGGTGTTCGGCACCGATTATGCCACGCCCGATGGCACCGGCGTGCGCGACTATATCCATGTGTCGGACCTGGCCGAGGCGCACGTGCTGGCGCTGGGCGCGCTGATCGAACAGCCGGAACGGTCGCTGACGATGAACTGCGGCTATGGGCGCGGGTTCTCGGTGCTGGAAGTGCTGGACGCGGTGGACCGCGTCACCAACCGCACCATCGTCCGCAAGCTGGAGGATCGCCGTGCCGGCGATCCCGATTCGCTGATTTCCGACAACAGCCGGATCCGGGCGACGGTGCCGTGGGTGCCGAAATACGCCGATCTCGAAACCATCGTCACGCACGCGCTGGCGTGGGAGCGCAAGCTGACCGAGATCCGTGGCGAAGGTTGACTTTCCACCGGCCCGCCCTTATCGGCGCGCCTTCAGTTTCAAGCCCGGTCGCTTCGGGCAAAGGGATTCGTCATGAAGATTCGCAACAGCCTGAAGTCGCTCAAGGACCGCCACCGGGACAACCGCGTGATCCGCCGCCGTGGCCGGACCTACGTCATCAACAAGACCAACCGTCGTTTCAAGGCGCGCCAGGGCTGATCCGGCTCTGGCGGAAGCGTTCCCGCACCTGCCGGAACGCTTCCGTCCTGATCGACGCCTCTTGCAGAGGCAAGGCTGCCCCCGCCTGCGCGGGGGCGCATTTGTTTGCGGGAACGCAGCGTGAGCCAGCAGGACGATGCCCCGGTCGATGCGCCCGTTGATGGCGCGATCGACGCGGTCGTCTGGGACATCGGGCGCGTGCTGGTGCAGTGGCGAATCGCCTCGCTTTACGAAAAGCTGATCGCCGACCCGCGCGAACTGGACTGGTTCCTGGCCAACGTGGTGACCGAGGAATGGCACGCGCAGCATGACGCGGGCGTTCCGCTGGCGGAGATGATCGCCGCGCGCTCTGCCGAATTTCCCGCCTATCGCCCGTTGATCGAAGCCTATGCGCCCAACTGGCTGGATGCGGTGCCGGGGCCGGTCACGGGCACGCACGAGCTGGTCCGGGCGCTGGATGCGCGCGGGATACCGCAGTTTTCGATCACCAATTTCGGCGCCGATACCTGGGCGATGTTCCGCCCGACCTTCCCGGTGCTTGACCATTTCCGCGATATCGTCGTCTCCGGCGTGGAAAAGCTGATCAAGCCCGATGCGGCGATCTTCGCGCTGGCGGCCCGCCGTTTCGGTCATGAGCCTGCGCGGATGCTGTTCATCGACGACAACGCCGCCAATATCGCGGCGGCGGACGCGCTCGGCTGGCACACCCACCATTTCCGCGACGACGCCGCCGCGCTGCGCGCCGATCTCGAGGCGCGGGGCCTGCTCTGAACCCGCACCCTTGCGGCAGCGGTCGCTTGATCTTTGCCCCCGCCGCCGCCTAGCGTCGCTTCCTGACATCGGCGGGGAGAGCTATGGCATCGGGCGCGCATCACGGATCGAAGGAGGCGCCGGGCCGGTTGCGTTCGATTTTCAGCGGATCGGTGGGCAATCTCATCGAATGGTATGACTGGTACGTCTATGCCGCGTTCTCGCTCTATTTTGCCTCGGCGTTCTTTCCCAAGGGCGATCCCACCGCGCAGCTGCTGAACACCGCCGCGATCTTCGCGGTGGGCTTCCTGATGCGCCCGGTCGGCGGCTGGCTGATGGGGCTCTACGCCGATCGCGCGGGGCGCAAGACGGCGCTGACCGCGTCCGTGCTGCTGATGTGCCTGGGATCGCTGATCGTCGGGCTGACGCCGGGCTATGACCGGATCGGCGTGGCCGCGCCGGTGCTGCTGGTGATCGCGCGGCTGTTGCAGGGCCTCAGCGTAGGCGGCGAATACGGCGCGAGCGCGACGTACCTTTCCGAAGTGGCATCGGCCGAGCGGCGCGGCTTCTGGTCCAGTTTCCAGTACGTCACCCTGATCATGGGGCAGTTGCTGGCGCTGGGTGTGCTGATCGTGCTGCAACAGGTGCTGACGGAGGAGCAACTCCACGCCTGGGGCTGGCGCGTGCCGTTCCTGATCGGCGCCGCCTGCGCCGTCGCCGCGCTGTGGTTGCGCCGGACCATGCACGAAACCGCCGCGTTCGAGCAGGAGCGCGAACACCAGCCTTCGCTGCGCCGCCTGCTCGCCCACCCGCGCGAGGTGCTGACGGTGGTGGGCCTGACCATGGGCGGCACTGTCGCGTTCTATACCTTCACCACCTATGCCCAGAAGTTCATGGTCAACACCGCCGGCTGGTCGAAGGAGGACGCGACGCTGGTCTCCGCGCTGGTGCTGGCGGGCTTCATGGGGCTGCAACCGCTGGTCGGCGCGCTGTCGGACCGGATCGGGCGGCGGCCGCTGCTGCTGGCCTTCGGGCTGGTGGGCGCGGTCATCACCGTGCCGCTGATGCGCGCGCTGGCGGTGACGCACGATTTCTGGACCGGTTTCGCCCTGCTGATGGCGGCGTTGGTCGTGGTCAGCGGCTATACCGCGATCAACGCGGTGGTGAAGGCCGAACTGTTCCCCGCCGGCATCCGCGCGCTGGGCGTGGGCCTGCCCTATGCGGTGACCGTGTCAGTGTTCGGTGGATCGGCCGAATACATTGCGCTGTGGTTCAAGACCGAAGGCTGGGAGGACGGCTACTTCTGGTACGTGGCCGGCTGCATCGCGGTATCGTTCGTGGTCTACCTGCTGATGCCCGATACGCGAAAGACATCGCGCATCGCCTGAAGCATGACGCCGGGTTGACCCGCTTCGTCATTGCGAGCGGCACGCGACGCAATCCAGAGTCCCGCGCGCGGCTCTGGATTGTCGCGGGGCTTTGCCCCTCGCAATGACGATCAAAGGCTATGCCGTCCGGTTTTGCGGCAGCGCGATCAGCGAAATCTCGCGGCCATAGTCGGGCTCGCCCCGGTGCGTGGCGCGGCGGAACGAATAGAAGCGGTCGGGCTGGCTGTAGGTATCCTCGCCCAGCATGGCGACCGTGCCGACGCCGGCCGCCTGCAGCCGCGCGGCGACGTAGCCTTCCAGATCGAACCAGGCGTGCCCCGCCTTGCCGGCGCGGAAGAAGCGCGCGTTGGCCGGGTCGGTGGCCAGGAAGCGGTCCTCGAAGGCGGCGTCCACCTCGTAGCTTTTCTGCGCGATGCACGGGCCGACCACGGCGGCGATGTCCGCGCGGCTGGCGCCCAGCGCTTCCATCGCCGTGATGGTGTTGTCGGTCACTCCGCCGAACGCGCCTTTCCAGCCGGCGTGCGCCGCGCCGATCACCCCGGCTTTTGCGTCGTGGAACAGCACGGGGGCGCAATCGGCGGTGAGAATGCCCAGCACCACGCCGGGCAGGCGGGTGGCGAGCGCGTCGGCCTTCGGGCGGTCGCTCTCGGGCCACGGCTCGGTCACCGTCACCACGTCGGGCGAATGGATCTGATAGGCACAGACGAGCCGGCCGCCGGGAAGGACGGCTTCGCTTGCGCGGCGGCGGTTCTCGGCCGTGGCGGCGGGATCGTCCTCGCTGCCCCAGCCGACGTTGAGGCCCGCGAGAACGCCTTCGCTCACTCCGCCGCGCCGGCCCAGGAAGCCGTGGGGCACGCCGCCCAACGCCGGGTGGGTGAGCACGTCCACGCCGGTAATGCCCGCAACCTCCACCACGTCAGCTGTCCAGGCTGCGCGTGACTTGCTCGCGCACGTCGCGCGACAGCGTGGAACAGGCCGCGATGCGTTCCAGCTCCGCGCGCATCAGCGCGGCGCGGCCCGGCTCCACCTTGCGCCAGCGGCCCAGTGGCGGCACGAAGCGCGCGGCGGTGTTGGCGTTGATCGGATCCAGCCCCAGGATCAGGTCCGCGATCAGGCGATAGCCTTCGCCGTCCGGCTTGTGGAACGCCTGCGGATTGGCCGCGAACGCCATGTAGAGCGAGCGCACCCGGTTGGGGTTGGTCATGGTGAAGTCGGGATGGCTGGCCAGCGCCTTCACATGCGCGATCGCCTGCGGGTGCAGCGAGCCCGCCTGGAGCGAGAACCACTTGTCGATCACCAGCATGTTGCCCGCGAAGCGCTGGTGGAAATCGGCCAGCGCCGCCTCGCGCTCGGGTGCGGACAGGCCGCACAGCACCATCAGCGCACCCTGCCGGTCGGTCATGTTGTCGGCCGCGTCGTATTGCGCCTTGGCGCGCCGGGCGGCTTCGGCGGGCTCGGCCGCGGCCAGATAGACCAGCGCCTGCGTCTTCAGCTTGCGCGCGCCGCGCGCGGCGGCGTCGAGGCTGTAGGGCACGGCGGAGCAGCGATCGTGAAGCGCGATGATCTCCGCCCGCAACCGCGTGCCGAGGTGCTGCTTCAGCGCTTCGCGTTCGGCATGGACGCGCGAGGGATCGACCCCGGCGATCTGTTCGGCGAGATAGGCTTCGCCGGGCAGGATCACCAGTTCGCCGCGCATCAGGTCGTCGAGTTTGGCGTCGGCCAGGATCGTGCCGAAGGCTTCGGTAATCGCCGCTTCGCCGGTCGCGCGCGCGGCATCGTCGAGCGCGCCGGTCACCGCCGCGACAAGATGCTGGACGACCAGCTGCTGCATCGCCTCGTACCGGGCGAAGGGATCGTCGTCGTGTTCGGCCAGGAACACGAGGTCGGCCGTCGTCGCCGGGCTGGTGATCGCCACGGGCGCGGAAAAGCACCGGTTGATCGACAGCACCGGTGCCTCGGCATGGCCTTCGAACGCGAAGGCCTGTTCCGTCTCTTCCAGCACCAGCAGGTGTTCGCCCCGGTGCGTGCCGGTGGCGCGGTCGAACAGCGCGGTGCGCAGCGGGATCGGCATCGGCTGCTTGACCGGCTGGCCGGGCGTGGGCGGCACGGTCTGGCGGAGCGTGAGCGTGACCGTGCCCGATGCCGCGTCATGCGCCAGCGCGGCGTCCACCCTGGGCGTGCCGGCCTGTTCGTACCAGCGGCGGAATTTCGTGAGGTCCAGCCCTGCCCCGTCCTCGATCGCCTTGACGAAATCCTCGCAGGTCGCCGCCTCGCCATCGTGGCGCGCGAAATAGAGGTCGGTGCCCTTGCGGAAGCGTTCCGGCCCGGCCAGCACCGTCATCATGCGGATGACCTCGGCGCCCTTGTTATAGACCGTGGCGGTATAGAAGTTCGAGATTTCGGCGTAGCTGTCGGGCCGGATCGGGTGGGCGAGCGGCCCCGAATCCTCGGGGAACTGCGCCGCGCGCAGCACGCGCACGTCCTCGATCCGCTTGACCGGCGGCGATCCGCGATCGGCGCTGAACTGCTGGTCGCGCAGCACGGTGAAGCCTTCCTTGAGGCTGAGCTGGAACCAGTCGCGGCAGGTCACGCGGTTGCCCGACCAGTTGTGGAAGTATTCGTGCGCCACCACGCCCTCGATCGCGTCGTAGTCCGCATCGGTCGCGGTTTCCGGATCGGCCAGGATGTAGCGCGTGTTGAAGACGTTGAGGCCCTTGTTCTCCATCGCGCCGGCGTTGAAGTCCGAGACGGCGACGATGTTGAACAGGTCGAGATCGTATTCGCGGCCGTAGACCTCCTCGTCCCATTTCATCGAGGCGATCAGCGAGCGCATGGCGTGGCCGGTGCGCGTCTCGTCGCCGGCGCGGACCCAGATCGCCAGATCGACCTTGCGGCCGGACCGGGTGGTGAAGCTGTCGCGCGTGGGCACCAGATCGCCCGCCACCAGCGCGAAGAGATAGGACGGCTTGGGCCAGGGATCGTGCCATTCGGCCCAGTGCGTGCCGTCCGGCCCCTCGCCTTGCGCCACCGGATTGCCGTTCGACAGCAGCACCGGAAAGCGCGCCTTGTCGCCCGCCATCCGCACCGTGTAGCGGCTCAGCACGTCGGGCCGGTCGGGGAAGAAGGTGATCCGCCGGAATCCCTCCGCCTCGCACTGGGTGCAGAGCATCCCGCCGGACGCGTAGAGACCGGAAAGCTGTGTGTTCGCAGTGGGATCGACCAGAGTTTCGATGCCGATTTGGTGCTTTCCGCCCGGCAGGTCGATCAGCAGCGCGTCGCCGTCCAGGCGCCAGTCGTTGTGCGGCAGGCCGTCCACGGACACGCTTGCGGGACGCAGGCCATCCCCGTCGAGGCGGAGCGTGCGCGCGCCGTCGCCCGCCGGGTTGCGTTCGACCGAAAGCGTCGCCTGCACGCGGGTTTCGGTGAGCGACAGGGCGAAATCGAGGCCGATTTCCGGCACCAGCCAGGCCGGCGGCTGGTAGTCGGCGCGATGGATCACGGCGGGGTGCGCGGGCGCCGGGGCGTCGGCCGGGGAGGCGGGCGTGGCGACGGTCTGGGAGGCGGACGGCGGATTAGCGAGGTCGTTCATGGTCCCAATGTAGGGCGAAGCCGGCCAAGGGCAATCGCCAAACGCTCTTGACTCCAGACGGTTTCGCCGCGCAGGCCTTGTTGAACGACCGTTTGAGGACTGTGAATGCGCCGGGGCTTTTTCTTCCCTTTCACATATGCCGTTCTGTCGCTCCTTGCCCTCCTTGCTGTGCCGGGCGTCGGCCATGCGGCTGGCTTCAACGCCGATGCCGCCACGCGCGCCTACCTCGATACGCTGCAGGGATCCGCGCGGGTGAAGTCGGACGCCTATTTCGAGGGCGGTTACTGGATCGCGCTGATTGGCACGCTGGTTTCGGTGGCCGCCTACTGGGTCATGCTGCGGCTGCGCATCCTGCCCCGTGTGCGCGATGCGGCCGAAGGCAAGGGCCGCGGGCGCGCGCTGGTGGTGTTCGAAGTGGCTGCCGTGTTCCTGATGGCCAGCACGCTGCTGCTGCTGCCGTGGACCATCTACACAGGATTCGTGCGCGAGGCGCGCTATGGCCTGCTGAACCAGTCCTTCGCCGGCTGGCTGGGCGAACAGGTGATCGGCCTGTTCGTGACTCTGGTGATCGGCAGCCTGCTGTTCGTGGTGATCTATGCCGTGATCCGGCGGATGCCGAAGAACTGGTGGATGGTATCGACGGGGGTCGTCTCGGTCTTCCTCGCGCTGGCGATGCTGTTCGCGCCGGTCTATATCCTCCCGCTGTTCAATACCTATTCCGAACTGCCCCAGGGGCCGGTGCGCGATCGCATCGTCGCCATGGCCAAGGCCTATGACGTGCCGGCCGAACATATCTACGTCTATGACGCGTCCAAGCAGACCAAGCGCATTTCGGCCAATGTCTCGGGCATCGGGCCGAGCGTGCGGATCAGCCTCAACGACAACCTGCTGCACCGCGCGACCGAGCCGGAAATCCTCGCCGCGGTGGGGCACGAGATGGGGCATTACGTGCTGGGCCATGTCTGGCGCTCGTGGATCTGGCTGACGGCGCTTTACGGGCTGATGCTGTTCCTGGCGGCCTGGGCCATGCCGCTGATCCTGGCCCGGTACGGAGCCCGGTGGAACATTCGCGACGTGGCCGATCCCGCCTCGATGCCTCTCCTTGCCGGCGTTTTCGTGGTCTTTTCGCTGATGGTCACGCCGATCACCAACACGCTGGTCCGCGTGACCGAGCGGGACGCCGATGTCTTCGGGTTGGACGCCGCGCACGAGCCGGACGGGTTCGCCTCGTTGTCGATGAAGCTTTCCGAATACCGCAAGATCGATCCTGGCCCGGTCGAGGAAGCGCTGTTCTACGATCATCCCTCGGGCGCCACGCGCGTGCGGCTGGCGATGCGGTGGAAGCAGATCCACATGCCCGGCGCGCCGATGGCAAAGCCGACGCCGATCGTGCTGGAGCCGATGGACGCACAGCATTGACGGGCAGCCTGTTCGTCTTCGGGCTGGGTTACAGCGCGGGGATACTGGCGGAGCGGTTGCGGCGGCAGGGCTGGCGCGTCGCCGGAACCGGCCGCGCAGGCACGCTGGCCTTCGATGACGACGCCGGCATCGCGGCGGAACTGACGCACGCCACGCATGTCCTCTCGTCGGTGCCGCCGTCGGCAGTGGGCAAGGGGGCGGAGGCGGGTGGCGATCCGGTCCTGCTGCGCCATGGCGCGCGCATCCGGCAATGCGGCGCGGGCTGGATCGGCTACCTTTCCTCCACCGGCGTTTATGGCGATGCAGCCGGCGCCTGGGTGGACGAAAGCGCGCCGGTGGGGCGGGGCCGCCGGACCGCCCGGGCCGATGCGGACCTGGCCTGGCAGGTGCTCGATCCCCGCGTGCGCGTGTTCCGCCTGCCGGGCATCTATGGCCCCGGCCGCAGTGCGCTGGAACGGGTGCGCGCGGGGACGGCGCACCGCATCGACCTGCCCGGGCAAGTGTTCAGCCGCGTCCACGTGGAGGACATCGCCGGCGGAATCATCGCCTCGTTCGGCGGGCCGGCGGGCGTGTACAACCTGTCCGACGATCTGCCGTGCAGCCAGAACGCGGTGATCGAGGAAGCGGCGCGGCTGGCGGGATGCGCGCCGCCGCCGCTGCTCACGCTGGAGGCGGCCGGCCTTTCCCCGGCCGCGCGTGCGTTCTACGCGGAGAACCGCCGCGTCGCGAACGGGCGGGCGCGGCGCCTGTTGAACTGGCGCCCGCGCTATCCGACCTATCGCGAAGGGTTGCGCGCTCTCAGCGCCACGATCAGCCCCGCCATCGCCAGCACCGCGCCGGCGACGGCCAGCGACGACCAGCGATAACCTTCGAACAGCGTCGACAGCAGCATCGCCACCACGGGCACGACCACCCCGTTATAGGCCGCGCGGCCGGGGCCGAGTTCGCGCACCAGCTGGAAATAGAGCGGAAAGGTCACCACCGACCCCATCACGCCCAGATAGGCGATGCCAAGCAGATAACCGGGCCGCAGGTCGATTTGCGGGGGGCCATAGACCGTCCACGCGAACAGCGCGTCGATCGCGACACCCCAGACCATCGCCCAGAACAGCAGGGCCAGCATCGGGCGCGTCCGCGCCGCCTCGCTCGCCTGCAGCACGTTGGCGCTGGACGCGGACAGGATGCCGCAGAACGTGAACAGCACGCCCAGCAGCGCTGCGTTGCCGACCGGCGCCGTGCGCACCTCGTGCAGCAGCAACAGGGCGATGCCGCCGATGGCGATGGCCGATCCGGCGAGGAAGCCGCGCGTCAGCGGCTGCCCCAGGAACAGCCGCGCGAAAAGGGCGTTGGGCACCAGCAGCAGCGCGAACAGGACGGCGACGATGCCCGAGGTGATGTGCTGTTCGGCGCGGTAGACGAACTGGAAATTGCAGACGAACTGGAGCAGCCCCATCAGCACGGCGAGCTGGTGTCCGCGCCGGTCCAGCCGCAGGCTCTCACGGCGCGCCAGCGCCAGCAGCAGCACGCCGACCGCGGCCACGGCAAAGCGCCAGGTGACCGACCAGCTGGCCGGCACCGACCCGATCTGATCCTTGATGACCAGCCAGGTGGAGCCCCAGATCAGCGCCACCAGCGCGAACGGCCCCAGGATGCGCGGGCTCCAGAACGAAGCCGGCCCGCCGTCGGGCGATGTCACAGCGCGGCAATGGCGCGGGCCAGCGCCTCGACATGCGCCGGATCGCTGTTCCACGCGGTAACCAGCCGCGCCGCGCCGGGTGCGCCTTCGGGGGCGGGCCAATCGTAGAAGTCGAACCCTTGCGCGTGGAGCGCGGCCTGTTCGGCGGGCGAAAGCACGGCAAAGACCTCGTTGGCCTGGACCGGGTGGAGCAGGCGCTCGCCGCAGGCCGCGCCGATCGCGGCGGCGGCGGCATTGGCGGCGCGCGCGTTTTCAAGCCACAGGCCGTCTTCGATCATCGCCAGTACCTGCGCGGCCAGATAGCGTCCCTTGGACTGGAGATGCCCCGCACGCTTGCGGCGATAGCGCACTACGTCGGCCAGCGCGGGATCGAAGCACACCAGCGCCTCGACGCTCATGCCGCCGTTCTTGACGCAGCCGAACGTCAGCGCGTCGACGCCGGCATTCACCGTCAGCGCGGCCGGATCGCAACCGAGATGGGCCACCGCGTTGGCAAAGCGCGCCCCGTCCATGTGCAGGCCCAGCGTGCGCTGCCTGGCCAGCGCGCCGATCGCGGCGACCTCGCCGGGCGTATAAACGCGCCCGTATTCGGTCGCCTGCGTGATCGAGATGGCGTGCGGCTGCACCTGGTGCACGTCGCGCCGGATCGGGTCGATCGTCGCGCGGATCGTCTCGGGCGTCAGCTTCGCGCCTTCGCCGTCGGCCAGCAGCAGCTTGGCGCCGTGGGTGAAGAAGCCGGGCGCACCGCCTTCGTCTACTTCGATATGCGCCTCGCGATGGCAGACGATCCCGCCATGTGGCTGGGCCAGCGCGGCCAGCGCCAGGCAGTTCGCAGCGGTGCCCGTCGCCACCCACAATGCGGCGCATTCGGTGCCGAACAAGGCCGAAAAGGCCTCGTCCAGCCGCGCGCTCAGGCGGTCGCCGTCATAGGCGGCGTCGGGCTGGTCGGCCGCGCGCATCGCGTCCCAGACGCGGGGGTGGACGCCGGCGGCGTTATCGGAGAAGAACTTCATGCGCCAAGGCATCTAAGGCACCGACACAAGCGGTCAAGCGGGAGCAAGCAATGGAACAGGTCACGATCACGCGCGTCGGCGGTGGCGCCGAGGGCGAATACCACGCGGCGGTCGCGGGAAGCGACGCGGTGGGCCGGCTGACCTGGCGCCGCCGGGGCGATGTGGTCGCGGCCGAACACACGCTGGTCCCGCCCGAAATCGGCGGGCGCGGTGTGGCGGGCAAGCTGGTGGAGGCGCTGATCGCGGATGCGCGGGCCGAAGGCTGGAAGATCGCGCCCGATTGCAGCTATGTCGCCGCCGCGTTCCAGCGCCATCCCGAATGGGCGGACCTGCTGGCCTGATACTGATAGCCTGACACTGCTTGTTGGAAGCGGGGCGGGAAATGGTGCTGCTGGGGAGGATTGAACTCCCGACCTCAGCCTTACCAAGGATGCGCTCTACCACTGAGCTACAGCAGCACACCATTTCCGCGCTCCGGCGCGCCGGCAAGAACCGGCGGCGGGCAGGGGCGCGCTAATGGCTGCGAGGGCCGGCTTTGTCAAGCGTGGTATGACGTGCCGCGGTATCGGCGGCGTGCCCTTGCGGTGCGCGCGCCGGCAAGGCACATCGCACGGCATGAGCGACGATCCGGCAAGAATGACGCGCGAGGAACGGCTGGCCGCGCGCCTGCGCGAGAACCTGAAGCGGCGCAAGGCGCAGGCCAGGGAACTTGGGGCCAGAGAACTTGGGGCCAGAGAACTCGGGGCCAGTGAACTTGGGACGCGCGAACTTGGCGCGCGCGAGGCGGGCAACGGCGAATCCGGCACCGGCGGCCTTTCCAAACCGCAAGGGGAGCGCTAGGGGGCCGTTTCCCGCAGTAGAGCAGCAGGAGCCACGATGCCCCGCCTGATCCTGATCCGTCACGGTCAATCGCAATGGAATCTCGAAAACCGTTTCACCGGCTGGTGGGATGTCGACGTGACCGAAAAGGGCGCGGCCGAAGCGCTTGCCGCCGGCACGCTGCTGAAGGACAAGGGCGTGCTGCCGACGGTGGCGTTCACCTCGCTGCAGACGCGCGCGATCAAGACGCTGCATTTCGCGCTGGAAGCGGCCGGCCGGCTGTGGATTCCCGAAGACAAGGACTGGCGGCTCAACGAACGGCACTATGGCGGCCTGACCGGGCTGGACAAGGCCGAGACCGCCGCGAAGCACGGGGACGAGCAGGTCAAGGTCTGGCGCCGCAGCTTCGACATTCCGCCGCCGCCGCTGGAAGCGGGCAGCGCTTTCGACCTGGCGGCCGACCCGCGCTATGCCGGCATCGCCGTGCCGGCCACCGAAAGCCTCAAGGACACGATCGCCCGCGTGCTGCCGTGCTTCGAGCAGAAGATCGCCCCGGCGCTGAAGGCCGGCGAAACGGTGATCGTTTCGGCCCATGGCAATTCGCTGCGCGCGCTGGTGAAGCACCTTTCGGGCATTTCGGACGCCGATATCACCGGCCTCGAGATTCCGACCGGCCAGCCAATCGTCTATGAACTGGACGACAACCTCGCCGAGATCGAGCGGTACTACCTGTCGGAACGCTGAGGCGCGTTCCGGCCTGAGAGGGGGCAGGGCATGAGTGATACCTCGCCGCAGGCGCCGGCCGTGGCCATCGTCATGGGCAGCCAGTCCGACTGGGAGACGATGAAGAACGCGGCCGCCGCGCTCGACAAGCTGGGCGTGGCGCACGAATGCCGCATCGTTTCCGCGCACCGCACGCCCGACCGGCTCGTCGCCTTCGCCAAGGGCGCGCACCGGGAAGGCTTCCGGGTTATCATCGCCGGGGCCGGCGGTGCGGCGCACCTGCCGGGCATGGTCGCTTCGATGACGCACCTGCCGGTGCTGGGCGTGCCGGTCGAATCCAAGGCGCTGAAGGGCATGGACAGCCTGCTGTCGATCGTCCAGATGCCCGGCGGCATTCCCGTGGGCACGCTGGCCATCGGCGTGCCGGGCGCGACCAATGCCGGCCTGCTGGCCGCGTCGATCCTCGCCACGTCCGATCCCGCGCTGGCCGAACGGCTGATCGCCTTCCGCGCCGCGCAGACCGATTCGGTCGCGGAACGGCCTTCCTGAGGGAGATGGCCCCGGTGGACATGGCCTTGACGAGGAGCGGCGCATGATCGCCCCCGGCGAAACCATCGGCATTCTCGGCGGCGGCCAGCTGGGCCGGATGCTGGCGCTGGCGGCGGCGAACCTCGGCTATCGCTGCCATGTCTATGCGCCGGAAGCGGATTCGGTCGCGGCCGATGTCAGCGCCGCGTTCACGCAAGGGCGCTATGACGACGAGGCCGCGCTGGCCGCGTTCGCCGCGCAATGCGCGGTGGTGACGTACGAGTTCGAGAACGTCGCCGCCGGGCCGCTGGC
>NZ_DDFB01000119.1:0-14510 GCF_002336885.1 Novosphingobium sp. UBA1939
CCTGCGGCCTTCACCGGATGGATACCAGAAATCGCGCCCCCATACCGAAGTATCCTCGCGCCTCCGCCACTTAGATGGCATTCCGTGCTGCGAACCGACATCCTCGGGCACGTTCAGACGGGAGGCCGCATTGTTGAATGAAGCAGGAACGGCCGCCCCCAGCAGCGCCTCTCAGGAGCCCATGATCCTGATCGTGGACGACGATCAGGATATCAGGGACAGTCTGACGGATTTGTTCGGGTCGGTCGGCATGCAGACGACTGCATACGGCAGCACCAACGAGATGTTGGGCGGCACGCTGCCCGACGGCCCGACCTGCCTCGTCCTCGACCTCCGACTGCCGGGCTCCAGTGGTCTCGAACTGCAGGCGCAGCTGGCGAGCCAGGGCGTCGACATCCCGATCATCTTCATCACGGGCCATGCCGATGTTCCCACGTCGGTTCGCGCCATGAAGGCAGGCGCGCTGGACTTCCTGTCAAAGCCGTTCCGCGAGCAGGAGCTTCTTGATGCGGTCACGGATGCGCTTCGCCGTGACGGCGAGCGCCGCAGCGCGCAGCGTGAGCGCGACTGGGTCCGCCAGCTCGCGCAAGAACTCACAACGCGAGAAATCGACGTGCTGAAGGGCGTCGCGCGAGGCCTCCTGAACAAGCAGATCGCCTATGAGCTCGGCATAACCGAGGTCACCGTTAAAATGCATCGATCGAGCGCCGGCAAGAAACTCAAGTCGATCTCCGTCGCGGACATGGTGCGGAAAATCGATCTCCTCGGTCTCTGAGTGCTCGCAGGCAACGGGACGCGCTCTATGCGTTCATTGCCGAGCATCGCGATCGCTTTGGCGCGCGGGCAGCGCCAAGGTCCATGGCTACCGCAAGCGGCACGATGTCCTGCTGCATCATGGCGCAACCTGTTGACCGAGCGGCGGGGGAGCTCGATCCTACTCGACGGTAACGCTCTTCGCGAGATTGCGCGGCTGGTCGACATCGGTGCCCTTGGCCACCGCGACATGATAGGCCAGCAATTGCACCGGCACCGCATAGACGAGCGGCGCGATCAGCGGATGGACACGCGGCATCTCGATCGTGGCGAGGCAGCCCTCGCCCGCTTCGGCCAGTCCATCGGCATCGGATATCAGCACGATCTTGCCGCCCCGCGCCCGCACTTCCTGCATGTTGCTGACGGTCTTCTCGAACAGCGGCCCGCTGGGGGCGAGGACGATCACCGGCACCGCTTCGTCGATCAGCGCGATCGGGCCGTGCTTCATCTCGCCCGAAGCATAGCCTTCGGCGTGGATATAGCTGATTTCCTTGAGTTTCAGCGCGCCTTCCATCGCCAGTGGATAGTCCGGGCCGCGCCCCAGATAGAGCACGTCGCGCGCCGGCGCGATCAGCGGCGCCATCGCCGCGATTTCCTCGTCGTGGCTCAGCGCGGCGTTGAGCGCGGCCGGCGCTTCCGCCAGCTGGTTGACGATATCGGCTTCCTCGGCCCGGTCGATCATCCCGCGCTTGGCCGCAAGATGCGCTGCCAGCGCCGCCAGCACGGCAAGCTGGCACGAGAACGCCTTGGTCGAGGCGACGCCGATCTCCGGACCGGCGTGGGTCGGCAGCAGCAGGTCCGCCTCGCGCGCCATCGAACTCGTCGGCACGTTGACCACCACCGCGATGGTCTGCCCGGCCGCCTTGCAGTGGCGCAGCGCAGCCAGCGTATCGGCCGTCTCGCCCGATTGCGAAATGAACAGCGCCAGGCCGCCCGGCTCCAGCACCGGATCGCGATAGCGGAATTCCGAAGCGACATCGATGTCCACGGGCAGGCGCGCGAAGCGTTCGAACCAGTACTTCGCGACCATGCCAGCGTAGTAGCTGGTGCCGCAGGCGACGATGGTCACGCGGTTGATCTTCGACAGGTCGAAATCGATCTGCGGCAGCGCGACGGTCTGGTCCACGCGGCGCAGGTAGCTGCGCAACGTCTGGGCGACGACGATCGGCTGCTCGAAGATCTCCTTCTGCATGAAGTGGCGGTAGTTGCCCTTCTCGATCGCGGCCGCCGTCGCTCCGGAGGCGACGATCGCGCGCTTCACCGGGTTGTTGTCGACGTCGAACACCTGCGCACCATCGCGCGTGATGATCACCCAATCGCCTTCTTCGAGGTAGGATACCTTCTGCGTCAGCGGCGCAAGCGCCAGCGCATCGGAACCCAGATAGGTTTCGCCATCGCCGTAGCCCACGACCAGCGGCGAACCGAGCCGCGCGCCGATGAGCATTTCCGGGTGCTGGCGGAAGGCGATGGCCAGCGCGAACGCGCCGCGCAGTTGTGGCAACACCGCCCGGACCGCGTCCTGCGGCGAAGCCCCCGCCTCGACCTGTTCGGACACCAGATGCGCGACCACTTCGGTGTCGGTCTCGCTTTCAAACCGGCGCCCACGCGCGATCAGCGCCTCGCGCAACGGGCGGAAGTTCTCGATGATGCCGTTGTGGACCAGCGCCACTTCCCCCGTGGCGTGGGGGTGCGCGTTGCTGGTGGTCGGCGCGCCGTGCGTGGCCCAGCGGGTGTGCGCGATCCCGATCAAGCCCGGAGCCGGATTGCGCGCCAGTTCGACCACCAGGTTGTTGAGCTTGCCTTCCGCGCGGCGGCGGACGAGCTGCCCGTCATGCACCGTGCAGACACCGGCGCTGTCATAGCCGCGATATTCCATCCGCCGCAGGCCATCGACAAGCCGGTCCGCAACTTCATCCTTCCCGACGATTCCGATAATTCCGCACATGGGACGCGACTTTCAACAGAGGGTGTAAGGAACGCGGATGCCCGGCATGTTGGCCGGAAAATCCTTGGTATTTCGTGTCACGAGAATAGCGCCATTGACTTGCGCGGTCGCAAGGATGAGCGCGTCGAGCAACTTCATGCGGCTGCGATGGCGGATNNGCGATGATCTGCTGCACGGTATCGCGCTGTTCGAGCGGTTCGCCGGCGAGAATTTCGGCCCAGACGATCCGACTGATCCGGTGCCGCTTGTAGCGCGAAAGCTCGGCCACGGCTTGCGGACGATCCTTCAGCCAGTCGACCAGAATGTTGGTATCGAAAAACGGATCGGCCACGGATCACACCTGGTCGTAGGGCGTGCGATCGTCGCGGATCGCGCGCTGGTATTCCACAGCATCACCGATATCGGCACGATCCTTCCAGTACCCCGCGCCCCGTGCGATCCAGTCGCTGCGGCGCGATGCGCGGTTCTGCGCCTTGAAGCTCGCCACCGCCTCGCGCAGCACCGAGGCGCGCGACTTGCCCTCTTCGGCCGCGCGGGCATCGAGCCACTGGATATCTTCATCGGGAAGATCGGCGAGAATGCGAGTCATCGTGATATACCGATATCATATCATGATATCATGGCAACCGAATTTCCTGCCATTCCCGACGCAATCCGTCCGGGAAGCACCGCTCAGCCCTTCTTCTCGGCCTTTTTCTTCTTCATCGCATCGTGGAAGCGATCGGCCCAGCCGGGCTTGATCAGTTGTTCCGCGCGTACCATGCGCAGTTCCCCGGCGGCAACATCGCGGCTGACCGCGCTGCCGGCGGCCACGATCGCGTCCGCGCCGATCTTGACCGGCGCGATCAGCGCCGAATTGGAGCCAATGAAGGCGCGTTCGCCGATCACCGTGCGATACTTGAAATAGCCATCGTAATTGCAGGTGATCGTGCCCGCGCCGATGTTGGCCCCCGCCCCCACGTCGGCATCGCCCAGGTAGGTCAGATGATTGGCCTTGGCCCCTTCGGCCAGATTGGCGTTCTTCACCTCGACGAAATTGCCAACCTTGACCTTCCGGGCGAGATTCGCGCCGGGGCGCAGGCGCGCGAATGGACCGATCTGCGCCCCTTCCCCCACGGTCGCGCCTTCGAGATGGCTGAAGCCATGGATTACCACCTTGTCCGCCACCGTCACACCGGGGCCGAACCACACGTTCGGCTCGATCGTCACGTCGCGGCCGATCGCGGTGTCCCACGCGAACCATACCGTTTCCGGCGCGACCAGCGTGGCGCCATCGGCCATCGCCCGCGCGCGGCGGCGCTGCTGCCAGCGCGCCTCGGCCTCGGCCAGTTCACCCCGGCTATTGATGCCGGCCACCTCGTCCGCATCGGCGGTCACCACCACCGAACAGGCGCGGCCATCGGCGATGGCGATGTTGACGATATCGGGCAGGTAGTATTCGCCCTGCGCGTTATCATTGCCCACGCGCGCGAGCAGGCCGAACAGGTCCGCCGCGCGCACCGCCATCAGGCCCGAATTGCACACGCGACAGGCGCGCTCCGCCTCGCTCGCATCCTTGTGCTCGACCATCTTCACGATGCGCCCGTCCTGCGCGATCACGCGTCCGTACTGAAGCGTGTCGGCCGGCTCGAAGCCCAGCACGACCACGGCCGGCGCATCGCCCCCATGCAGTCGGTCGATCATCTCACGCATGGTTTCCGCGCTGACGAAAGGCACGTCGCCGTAGAGGATCAGCACGTCACCGGAAAAGCCGGAGAGCGCCGCTTCCGCCTGCTGCACGGCGTGGGCGGTGCCAAGCTGCGGGTCCTGCACGGCGATGGCCGCGCGCTCGCCCAGCGCCTGCTCCAGCTGTTCGCGCCCATGCCCCGCCACGACGACGCAACGTTCCGGCGCCAGCGCATCGGCACTGGCAAGCAGGTGCAGCAGCATCGGCCGGCCGGCGATGGGGTGCAGCACCTTGTGCAGATCGCTTTTCATGCGGGTGCCCTTGCCGGCGGCAAGGACGATGATGGCAAGGGGAGAGGAAGCGGCGGCGGCAGGATTCGGTTCGGTCATACCGGGTCATTGCCAGCAAATGCTTGCGCTTTCCAGAACGGTCCGCCACGTGCCCTGCCCATGGCACCATTTCCCTTCGACATCGTCGGCTTCGATCTGGACGGCACGCTGCTGGATACGCTGGGCGATCTCGGCCAAGCGCTCAACCATACGCTTGCCATCGCGGGGCGGCCGACCATTCCGGTGGAAGAGGTGCGCCGCTTCGTCGGTGGCGGCGCGGGCCAGATGCTGCGCGGCGCGCTCGCCGCCAGCGGCGGGGTGGACGAAGCGGCCCTGCCCGCCTTGCAGGACCAGCTCTATGCCTTCTACGCCGAGAATATCGCCCGCCATTCGCGCCTGTTCCCCGGCGGCGCGGCGATGCTGGACGCGCTGGATGCGCGCGGCGTCCGGATCGCCGTGGCCACCAACAAGAAGGAGACGATGGCGGTCAGGCTGTTCGAGGAACTTGGCCTGCTGGACCGCTTCGCCACGGTGATCGGCGGTGACACGCTCGGCCCCGGAAGCGCCAAGCCCGCGCCGGACATGCTGCATGCCATGGTCGAACGCTGCGGCGGCGGCCGCGCCGCTTTCGTGGGGGATACCACGTTCGACATCGGCGCGGCGCGCGCAGCGGGGATTCCCGTGGTCGCGGTCGGCTTCGGCTATCACGACCTGCCGCCGCACGAACTGGGCGCCGATGCGGTGATCGGGCATTTCGACGAGCTGGTGCCCGCGCTCGAACGTCTCTGAAAGTTCTCGTTTCAGTGCCACAACCACAAACATCGGACTTTCGGGTCTGGTGTGGCCGCGCCGCCATATTCAACGGCAACCTGAACGCCCTCCGTGCATCCGCGCTTGCGGACGGGGCTGGCGCAGGGCAAATGATAGCACGCCTAACAATATCCGCGAAGGAGCCGGTGATGTCTGAAGAATACGTTCCGCCGAAAGTCTGGGCCTGGGACAAGGAGAACGGCGGCGCCTTCGCCAGCGTGAACCGACCGATCGCCGGCCCGACGCATGACAAGGATCTCCCGGTCGGCAAGCATCCCTTCCAGCTCTATTCGCTGGGCACGCCCAATGGCCAGAAGGCCGCGATCATGCTGGAGGAACTGCTGGCGCTGGGCTTCAGCGAAGCCGAATACGATGCCTGGCTGATCAAGATCTTCGAAAGCGACCAGTTCTCCTCCGGCTTCGTCGATATCAACCCCAACTCCAAGATTCCCGCGCTTGTCGACCGCAGTGGCCCGGAGCCGTTCCGCGTGTTCGAATCCGGCGCGATCCTGATGCACCTGGCCGAAAAGTTCGGCGTGCTGCTGCCCACGTCGGGCAAGGAACGCGCCGAAACGCTTTCCTGGCTGTTCTGGCAGGTCGGTTCCGCCCCGTTCATCGGCGGCGGCTTCGGCCACTTCTACAACTACGCGCCGTTCAAGATCGAATACGCGATCAACCGCTACGCGATGGAAACCAAGCGCCTGTTCGACGTGGCGAACCGCCAGCTTGCCAAGACACGCTTCCTGGCGGGTGACGACTACACCATCGCCGACATCGCCACCTATACATGGTTCGGCAACCTCTATCGCGGCGAAGCCTATGGCGAGGCGGCGACGTTCCTGTCGATGCACGAATACGAGCACGTCGGCCGCTGGGTGGGCGAGATCGACGCGCGCCCCGGCGTGCTGCGCGGCCGTCTGGTCAATTCGGCCAAGGGGCTGGCCGAACGGCACGACGCCAGCGATTTCGACACGCTGCCGCCCGAAAAACTGCGGGGTATCGTCAAGGGTTTCTGACCCGACGATCGCCTGGAAGAGGGGCGCGCGAAGAAGTTCACGCACCCCCTTCCCTTACGCAAACGCCCCGCTATAAGCGCGCGACCCGCTGGGGCGTCGCCAAGTGGTAAGGCACCGGTTTTTGGTACCGGCATTCGCAGGTTCGAATCCTGCCGCCCCAGCCAGTCGAGTCTTCGTGATTCGACTTGATCCCGGTGGGTCCCGGCACATCGGGCCAATCGCCTGGCAGCCGAGTTGAAAGTGTTTTCGGATTGACAGCTTCCTTGCGCGGCCTCGAGGTCGACCTTGAAAGCGATCCTTCCCGCCGGCTTGGCGATCTGCAATTTCCAGAAACAGCGCGGACTAAGCCGACGTTTCAACGAGCTCGACGATTTCGAAGGCAAATTCCCTCCAGCCTCGCATTTTCGCCGCTTCCGCGAGAGCAAGGCGTTTGCGGCGCGCTTCTGTGAGCGAACGGGTGTGCCCCCAGAAGACTTCCGTCTTGCCGTTCGCCAGTGTCGCCACAATCCGCCAGTAATGCGTGAAACTGTCGGTCGTCGGCCCGATGGTCTTCACATAGCCGTCAGGCATGGTGGCAGTCAGATAACGGCGTTTTCTGGCCACGAACCAGTCTCGCGTGCAGGCTGGCCGCTTTGAGGCGCGGCGCGATCAGGGGTTGCCGTCACGCTTGCCTGGCCTCGCCGAGCCGGTCGAGCCAAGCTTGCGCCTGCTTGGGCTCGCCGACTGCGTCCGGTTTGACCGGGCCGCGCGATGCCAGGAACTCCTGGTGCAGATCGAACGGCGACATGGCCAGTTGCTCTCGCATCTGGTCGATCGCCTTGCCTGTTTCGAGCAGATTGTCGACAAACGGCGTCGCGGCATTACGCGATATGCGATCCGCATTGTGCCCGAACAGGCCCCATTGGCCTGCGGCGGTGACGCGCAGGGCCTCGATCAGCGCCTTCGCGTAGTCCGCCTCGAGTTCGGCACGACGGTTATCAAGCCGTTCCAGTCTATCAGCTCTGGCCATGCTCCAGCCCGTACACGGTGCAATGGGTGGCGGCAATGCAGGCGGCAGTTGTCGGAGCGTGTTGAATAGCATCTTCTGGGTGCTGCGTTCCGGGCCTCGGTGGCGCGACCTGCCCGAGCTATGGGCCGTGCACCCACCTGCTACCATCGCTGCAACCGATGGCGAAGCCGCTCGCGCCGATTTACGCCCTGCGACGTCCAAGCAGGCGCCGAGAGCAGCCGTGCCGCCGATCCGTGAGGTAAACGCCCGGTTCGATGATGATGACGGTTGGGTGCCCCTTGGCCGCCTGGGCCAGCGTCTAAGAACTACGTGGAAAGCGCAGGGAACGTTGCAAAGGCTGGTGCGCCCGCCGCATAAGCCAACGCCCGGTTTCGACGCCCGATCATAGGCTCTGAATGTCTGATCCGAAGACGGAAGCAGCCCTCGTAACGAAACCGCGAAAGCTACCAGAGCGCGGCCCGCCGATAGCTTTTGGTTGAGTGAGTTCTATTTTCGAACTAACAAAGAGTGCGAATCCGCGAAAGGCGCGGACACTTGCGGGAGGATTTCCAGCCATGCGGAGCCTTGAATTTCACTTCGATTTCCGTAGCCCCTACTCCTATCTCGCGCTCACGCGGCTGCCGCTCCTGGATGCCGAAATCGATTACCGGCCGTTCGACGTCCTCGACGTGATGGGCAAGGTCGGTAACGTGCCGACCAGCGTCACCTGCCAGGCAAAGCGCCGGTATCTCCAGCAGGACCTGCGGCGCTGGGCGATGCATTACCAGGTGCCGATTGCCCCCAATCCGGGGATGGCAAACATGGATACCCGCGCCATGCTGCACGCCATGCTTGCCGCGCGGCGAAAGGGACTGGCGGCAACCGCTGCCAGCGCGCTGTTCAAGGCGGTCTGGGCGTCGCAAGTCCCGATCGCGAGCGAAGGCGATATTGCGTCCATTCTCGAAGGCGCCGCCATCGACGTGGCTGCGCTCGGCGATCTTGGCAGCACCGAAGCCGCAGCCGAGCTGGCCGCCGTCAACGCCGAAGCCGCCGAACGGGGCATCTTCGGGGCGCCAACCTTTTTCGTCGGCGAACAGCAGTTCTTCGGCAACGATCGTCTCGAATTTGTCGCAGCCGCATTGGAGGCCCAGCCATGAAACCACTTGCCATCATCACCGGCGTAGGTCCGGGCACCGGGGCCGCGCTGGTGCGGCGCTATGCGGAAGGCGGCTACCGCGTTGCCATGCTGGCCCGCGACGTCGGCCGTCTCGATACGCTGGCGCGCGAGGTTCCGGACAGTTTCGCCCTTCCCTGCGACGTTGGCGATCCCGACGCGCTCCATGCCGCGCTCGACCAGGCGGCCGCCGCCGGCGGCCCGGTCAAGGCGGTCGTACATAACGCGGTGGGCGGCGCGTTCGGGAATTTCCTGGATGTCGATCCCTCGGTGCTCGAAGCCAATTTCAGGATCAATGTCATGGCGCTCTACCATATCGCGCGATGGGCCGTGCCGCACATGGAAGCCGAAGGCGGATCGATCATTGTCACCGGCAACACGTCCGCCGAGCGCGGCAAGGCCCTGTTCGCAGGTTTCGCCCCGACCAAGGCGGCGCAGCGCATTCTTGCGGAGTCGATCGCGCGCCAGCTCGGCCCCAAGGGCATCCATGTCGCCTATCTTGTGATAGACGCGGTGATCGACGTGCCGTGGACGCGGCAGCGTTTCCCCGACAAGCCGGACGACTTCTTCATCCAGCCGGCCGACATCGCGGCGGAAGCCTTCCATGTCGCGCACCAGCCCAAAAGCGCTTGGTCGTTCCGCACGGAAATCAGGCCGGCGGGCGAAGTCTGGTAGCGCGGGCAGGCTTCCCCCGCAGTGGCACAAGCGAAAGGAACGGCGTGATCATCGAACCCAAACAGGCCTCGGTCGCCATCGTCGGTGCCGGCGACTATATCGGCGGCGCCATTGCGAAACGTTTCGCACGGGCAGGCTATCTCGTGCAGGCCGGGCGCCGCAACGGCGACAAACTCCAGCCGCTCGTCGACGAGATAGAGGCCGAGGGCGGCCGCATCGCGGCGCGCGGGCTGGACGCCCGCATTCCCGAGGACGTCACGGCCTTTCTGGCCGAGGCCGAAGCCGCGGCACCGCTCGAACTCGTGGTCTTCAACATCGGCGCGAACGTCAATTTCCCGATACTCGAAACCACCGACCGGGTGTTTCGCAAGGTCTGGGAAATGGCCTGCTTTTCCGGGTTCGTCACGGGGCGCGAGGCCGCGCGGATCATGCTGCCCCGGCAGCGCGGCAAGATATTCTTCACCGGCGCCACCGCCGGCCTGCGCGGCGGTAAGGGCTTTGCCGCCTTCGCCTCCGCAAAGTTCGGCCTGCGCGCGGTGGCGCAGTCCATGGCGCGCGAACTGTGGCCCCAGAAGATTCACGTCGCCCACCTGATCATCGACGCCGGCGTCGATACCGCCTTCGTGCGAGACCTCATCGCCAAGCGCGAAGGCCCCGACGCGCTCGAGACGCTCGATCCGGACCGGCTGATGCCGCCCGACGCGATCGCCGACGCCTATTGGGATCTTTTCAACCAGCCGCGGACCGCCTGGACCTTCGAGCAGGAAATCCGCCCCTATGGAGAAACCTGGTAATGACGGGCAAAGCCATCGCGTTCCTGTTCGATTTCGGATCTCCCAACGCCTACCTCGTCCACCGCGTCATCCCGCAGATCGAAAGCAGGCAGCCGGTCGTCTTCGAGTATGTGCCCGTTCTTCTGGGGGGCATCTTCAAGGCGACCAACAACCAGTCGCCGGCCACCGCCTTCGCGCATATCCCGGCCAAATTGGCTTACGATCGTCTGGAGATCGATCGCTTCTGCGCCCGTCATGGCATCGCAGATTATCGCATGAACCCGCATTTTCCGGTGAACACCCTCACTCTCATGCGCGGAGCCATCGCGGCGCAGCACCTGGGCCTGTTCACGCCTTACGTCGAGACGGTCTATCACGCGATGTGGCGTGATGGCCTCAAGATGGACGATCCGGAGGTGTTCGCCCGCGCGCTCGATGCGGCCGGCCTTCCGGCCGGAGAAATCGCGGCCCGAAGCCAGGCCCCCGAGGTCAAGGGCGGCCTCATCGCCAATACCGACCGCGCGGTGGCGCGCGGTGCCTTTGGCGCACCGACCTTTTTTGTTGATGACGCCATCTATTTTGGCAAGGACCGACTCGACGAGGCGGTCAGGGCCGCCCTCGCATAGGGTCCGGACGGAGCGAGAAATGCGGTGGAACGAACTGGATGAGGAGGCCTGCTCGCTAGCCCGAACCATGTCGGTAATCGGGGATCGCTGGACGCTGTTGATCCTGCGCGAATGCTTCCTCAGGGTGCGGCGGTTCGACGATTTCCAGGAACGGCTGGGGATTAGCCGCGGCATCCTTGCCGAACGGCTCAAGAAGCTCACCGACAGCTCGATCCTGACCAAAGTTGCCTATCAGCAGGACCCGCCGCGCCACGAATACCGCCTCACGCCCAAGGGGCTGGACCTCTATCCGATCCTGATGTCGCTGGTGCATTGGGGGGACGAACATCTTTCGGACAAGGCGGGCCGCCCGCTGGTGCACGTCCATGCCCTGTGCGGTTCGGAATGCGATCCCGTTCTGGCCTGTTCCGAATGCGGCGAACCGCTCGATCCGCGACAGGTCCGTGTCTATCCCGGCCCCGGCGCACCACACCCGCACAATATTCCGTTTGTCTCCGCGAGCATTTCCGCGCCGCCAGCGGGTACGCGCAAGCGCAAGCGCGCCTGATCCGGCACGCGGCCCGAATCAGGCCCAAGGTTGCCGCCGGCGCCGTTGCTCGGCCGCCTCCATGTCGATCGCTTCGGTCACGCGACCAAACGCCAGAAAGTGCTGCCACAGCACCGCAAGGCGCTGCCGGTCCATTTGCCACCGCGTCATGCCAAGCTGCCCGGCGGCGGAGAATCAAGAAACAGGCCGGCGTGTTCCACGAAAAGCGAGGGGTACTGGAAGTGCGAGGCATGCCCCGCGTCGGGATAGAGGATGAGTTGGGCGCCGGGAGTGTGCTGTTGCAGGTAGAAGCTGTTGATCGTGGGGATCATCACGTCTTCGGACCCGTTCACGACGAGCGTGGGCACCGCGATCGCCTTCAGGTCGGCAAACCGTTCGCCCTTCGGTAATGCCCAGTCGCGCGCTGCCGCAACTTGCGCCGCGATGGATTCCGGCCTTATCGGCGCGTCGAGGTCGGTAGTACGCTGGTGGCGACGATCCCAGAATGCCTTGCCCGCAGCGACCGCCGCCTCCGACCGTCCGAAAAACAGAAACAGGAAATCGTCGAGGTTGCCGTTGCCGCGCGCATGTTTTGCAACCTCGGCCTGGTAGGGCGTCGGGTCGCCGCCGCGCGGTCCCGTGCCGACGAGAATGAGCCGGCGCAGGCGATCGCTGTGTTGCTTGGCATAGGCCTGGGCGACCATCCCGCCCATCGAGAAGCCGAGAAGATCGAAACGCTGGAGACCGAGCGCGTCGGCAAAGGCCGCCACGTGGCCGGCCATGTCTTCGATGGTCGGCGGGACGGCGCCGCCCGAAAGGCCCACACCGGCGTTGTCGAACAGGATTACCGGGCGGCCGCGCCCCAATCCGTCGGTCACCGCCGGATCCCAATGGTCGAGCCCACCGGTAAAATGCTGCAGAAAGACCAGCGGCACACCCTGCGCGGCACCAAAGCGGCGATAGGCATAGCGCACGCCGTTGGCCTCGACGAAACGTGTCGGCGCATCCCCGTGGCGCATGCCCGCGGATCGCGGCAGGGCGGCCGATGGTAACACGGCGCCGGCGGCCACGATCGCAGCACCACCCAGGCCTAGCACCGCTCGGCGCCCGACGGCTCCAGACACTTTCCGACCCGTTTCATTCAGCGCTTCCATCGACCGCTCCATTTAACATTACAATTGACATGTAATCCGGCAACCTTATCATGACAAGTGTAATCCAATGGTGCCTGACAGGAGAGACCCATGCCGCTCTGGACAATCTATCATCCCGCCGATGCCTATTCGGACAGCGACAAGGCCGAGCTTGCGGAGAAGATCACCGACCTTTACGGCACTGTCATGCCGCGCTTTTACGTGGGGATCGTGTTCCAGCCGATTGACGCCCGCAATTTCTACGTGGCCGGCAAGCCCGCCGACCGGTTCGTGCGGATCGTCATGGAACACATCGCGCGCTCTTTCCCCAGCATCGAGATCAGCCGCCGTTTCATCGATCGCGTCAACACGCTGCTCAAACCCTATGTCGAGGACCGGGGCTTCGACTGGGAGTTCCACATCGACGAAACGCCGTTCGACTACTGGTCCATCAACGGCTATTTTCCGCCGCGCGCCGATACCGAAGACGAAAAAAGGTGGCGCGCCGAAAACCGCCCTTCCCCGCGCACGCACGACTGACGGAGCACGCCCATGTCCGACAGGAAGACCGCCGTCATCACCGGAGCCTCATCGGGCATCGGCGCCGTTTACGCCCAGCGGCTTGCCGCGCAGGGCTATGACCTGCTGCTGGTGGCGCGCCGCGCCGATCGGCTCGCCGACCTTGGCGCAAGGCTGGAAGCCGAATTCGGCATCAGCGTCCAACGCTGGATAGGGGATCTCGCCGATCCGGCCGATCTCGCCCGGCTCGAACGCCGCCTCGAAGAGGAGCCCGTGGCCATGCTGGTGAACAACGCCGGCGCGGGCGGCCTTGGCCCCACGGCCACCACCGGA
Source organism: Novosphingobium sp. UBA1939 (assembly GCF_002336885.1). Lineage (NCBI taxonomy): Bacteria > Pseudomonadati > Pseudomonadota > Alphaproteobacteria > Sphingomonadales > Sphingomonadaceae > Novosphingobium > Novosphingobium sp. UBA1939. Next base: position 13,327 of record NZ_DDFB01000119.1, read on the forward strand.
GCCGACGCGCAGGAAGCGCTGATCCGCCTCAACGTCATCGCGCTCACCCGCCTGTCCATCGCCGCGCTTGCGGGGTTCCGCAAGGCGGGTACCGGCACGCTCGTGAACATCGCCTCGGTCATCGCCTTTGGCCCTTCCGCAGGAGGGGCGTCCTACAGCGGCTCGAAAGCCTTCGTGCTGAACTTCACGCGGTCCCTGCAAATGGAGTACGCCGATAGCGACATCCGCATCCAGGCCGTCCTGCCGGGGCCGATCCGCACCGAGTTCTTCACGTCGCAGGGCCTCAGCGATTCCGTCTTCCCTGACACCGCCTACCTTTCCGCCGAAGAGCTAGTCGATGCCGCGCTCAGCGGGCTGGAACAGGGCGAGAAAGTGACCATCCCCAGCCTTGGCTCGCCCGCGATCTGGGACGCGATCGAAGCCTCGCGCCAGGCGTTCTTCAAGGACGTGCTCGGCGGGCAGGTCGCCGAACGCTATAAGGGCGGCTAGAATTTCAGGAAGGTGGAGTAAACGTGGCAAAATACAGCGAGGACCATAAGCGCGCCACGCGCGAGGCGATCCTCAAACACGCCGCGGAGCGATTCCGCCGCGAAGGAATCGCGGCGGTGGGTGTACGCCCGCTGATGGCCGACGCCGGCCTCACCCATGGCGGTTTCTACTCCCATTTCGGATCGCGGGCGGAACTGGTTGCCGAGACACTGGAATATGCCAGCGCGTCGACGCACGCCTACTTCGAGAAAGCGGTTGCCGATTGCCCGGATGACAAGAAGCTCGAGACGATCGTGCGGAGGTATCTGCGCCCGATCCATCGTGACCATATGGGGCTGGGCTGCGCCATCTCCGCGCTTGGCCCCGAAATCGCCCGGGAAAGCGAGGCGACGCGCCACCGCCTTACCCCCCGGAACCTCGGGTTGGTCCGCCTGATCGCGGAGAACCTGCCCGCGGGTGGCGATGCCGACGAGCGTAGCGAGCGGGCCAGCGTTGTTTTCGGGGCCATGCTCGGCACCTTGCAACTCATGCGCATAGAGACCGACCCGGAGATTGCCGCCCGGCTGGCCAAGGCGGGCTGCGAGGCCGCCCTGCGCATCGCTTCGGCGCCTTGGCGTTCCCCGGCTGCCTGACGCGCCTGCTGCGCCTGCTGCGCCTGCTGCGCCTGCTGCGCCTGCTGCGCCATCGTTCGGGCA
>NZ_DDFB01000119.1:14619-17969 GCF_002336885.1 Novosphingobium sp. UBA1939
AGATCAAGCCGTTCCGACGCGTACTCCGGAGCGCCGGCTTGCGCCGAAACCGATCATTCGGCCGATCGACGGCTTCCAGTCTGCAGTGCGCCCAATCAAGTCGTCCGAACTTTCGAATGCCTTTTCTGGATACTGCCGTTCATGAGATCGCGGCGACAGGCCCGCAAAGTGTTTCAAGCTGGGGACGATTACTGCAATCGCGCCCTCCAACCAGCCCATTGCTTCAACGCGGCCTATCAAACTTGAGCGCGGCCACCGTCAACGAAAAGCTCGGTGCCGCTGACGAAGCTCGAGTCTTCTGAGGCGAGATAGAGAACTGCCCGAGCCACTTCTTCCGGTAATCCCACGCGGCCCATGGGCACTGTAGAGGTCAATTTCTGGAACGCCTCGGCTGAGAAGCGTTGTGTTGCGGGCGTATCTATCGGCCCCGGGCTGACCACGTTAGACCGAATTCGCCTATCCTTGAGCTCGATGGTCCATGCGCGCACGAAGTTGCGCAACGCAGCTTTGGTCGCACCGTAAACGCCAAAGCCGCTTGTGCCCTTCACGCCTGCCACCGACCCCATAAGGATGATCGAGGCGCCGTCCTGGAAAAGCGGAAGGGCCTTCTGCACCGCGAACACGGCGCCCTTGACGTTGATGGAGAAGAGCCGATCGAAATGCTCTTCCGTAAGCTCCTCCAAGGTTACGCTTTCCGCGATCCCTGCGTTGGCCACCAGCACGTCTAACTTGCCCATGGCCGCAACCCTCTCGAACAGACGGTCCAGATCTTCAAGCGACGCTACATCACCGCGGAATGCCACGGCGCGTGGTCCAAGCGCAGCTACCGCATCATTGAGTTCCTGCTCCCGTCTGCCAGTGACGACAACGCGCGCACCGTTAGCCACAAAGATTTGTGCAATTGCCAGGCCGATGCCGGAGCTGCCGCCGGTAACAACCGCGAGCTTACCATCGAGTTTCGACACGGTGCATATCTCCATATATATATATATCTAATATCTTTGAGAAAAATGCGCTCAAGGCGCACATTCACCTGAATTAATTGCGCTATTTTTGGGTGAAAGTTTCTTGAATTACTCAACCAGCGATAACTGTTGGGTCAGCTTCCATGCATCTGCTTTGGCGGCGCGTGCGCTGCCCCAAACCGATCCCGGACGATGCTTAGGTTGAAGCACTGGATGTGTCGCGAGTCAGAATTTTTGCAGGTCAGCCGATGGCCGAAATCCTGCTGCATTTTCCAGCAGCCAATCTGCAACCGATCGGGCATTTTTGCCCGTAAGTTCGGGGACGGTTGTTGTGGTTTCGGCCAAAACACCTTCACGAAAAATTCGGTCGAGCCCTAACAGAAGGTCCGCAACCATCTCGTTTACCCCTGATGCCAACAGGTACTCGCGATGTTCCGCGTGCGTGCGATGATGATAGGAAACTGTCCGCCCCAGAATTGAAGACAGCTCTTCTGCGATTTCGGGCATGCTGACAGCATGCGGGCCGGTGAGATGATAGGCACGCTGGGCGCCAATGAAACGATCGTCGAGCAGGGCAATACGGGCAACGTCCGCAATATCGCGGGTGTCGATCAGGTTGACCTTACCGTCGCCAGCGGTTCCTCCCCAGTGACCCTCCGCGACCGGCTTCTTGGCCCGTGCGAGAACATCGACGAATGAACCGGGCCTCAACACGGTGTAACCGATCTCTTGGTTTGCGAGATGGGCTTCGATTTTCATATGCCAGTCGAAGGGGTGCAGATGCGTGGGCGGGCCAAGCGCAGAGAGCTTGACGATATGGGATACCCCTGCCTGCACGGCCGCATCGATCACTGCGATTTCGTTCTCAACTTGGCGGTCGGACGTCCCGTGGGCAAGGAACAGGCGATCCACTCCATCAAGAGCGGATGCGAGCGACGCTGCGTTCGCGAAATCCACCTCGGCCGTCGGTATTCCGGCAGGCAAGCGATCGGAATTGGCATCCCGCGTCATGGCGATCAAGTCGACCGGGTCGTTTGAGAGGCTCGCCACAAGCGTGGCGCCTACTCTACCGGTTGCTCCCGCTACAGCTATGCGCGGGCGTGAAGCGTTACCTGAATGTCCGTTCATAACCAACCTTCGACCTTATCTGGCTCGAGATTGATTATGGGTAGTCGAACTTAAGCGCGCAGGACGTACGATGGTATGGTGCCCCATCCATTCCCTGCTTCAAAAATATGTAAATCCACAGTCGTTTGCAAATGACGGGCCAGCGCAGCGGCCCCCTTTGTGGCGTAATCGGGAATGACCGCTATCCACCATCCATCGTTCAACACCTGCCGGTCCGTTCACGGCCAGTCCCTTCCATTCCGGGAACGATCATCGGTGCTTCATGAATGGCAGTTGTCGGCTAGGTACCGGCCATTTTCGGCGCAGCTCGGGAACGGCAGGATTGTCCCAGCCCTCGTCACTCAAGCGCTCCACTGCGGCGGTGAACGAACGACGGGTTCCGACGCCGCAGCCCAAGCCCCTGAACGTCTGGAATCAAGGCGGCAATTTGCATCACATCGTCTTAGTAGCAGCCGCCCCACCCCTTGCGCACCGAAGTGCCAAAGCAGACGTCAGGTGCTGGTCAAGCCCGCAGGTTTCAACGCCAGGATCTGTCGGGCGATGATGTGCCGACCGAGAGACGCCCGTTATCATGCAGAGGCATATTGGTTATTGTCCCTGCATTTGCTTCGCGCGCCCCGACGCCGCTGTGGGTATGGTGCGGACCGTGTTGCACTCGGTGCCACCGGCACCGAACTGATTGGGTTTGACCTCGATGGAGACGCGCCGCGTTGTGCCATCGGCTTGGGGCACCAATTCGACGACGATGACGGGCACGTTCGCAGCGGCAGTTCCGTTCGATGGGCTGCCCTTGATCGCCCCCGTTCTCGGGTCGATCGTGATCCAGCAGGGCAAATCCCCGCCGTTTTCGGCCATGGCTGTTATCATCTGGCCCTTCGGTGCGGGCGCGATTTGCGGGCGCAAAACTTCGCGATTGGGGTCCATTTGTGCAGAGACCGGATCGCCGTGAGTCGGTTTGACGTTTGTGTCATGCCCGCTCATCGATGCAGGCTCGGCGAACTGAGTTACGGGACGGGAACTTGTCGTGTCGTTCGACATCCCCTTGGATCGTTCGGTATCGTTCATTCCTGTCCGATCGCCCTGGTGCTCGCGCTGCGGCTCGGCCGTGATGCTGGTACCGCCGCCCTGCTGCTCGCGCTGCGGCCCGGTGGTGGTGGTGGTGCCGCCGCCCTGCTGCTCGCGCTGCGGCCCGGTCGTGATGCTGGTGCCCCCGCCCTGCTGCTCGCGCTGCGGCCCGGTCGTGGTGGTGGTGCCGCC
>NZ_DDFB01000063.1:0-118805 GCF_002336885.1 Novosphingobium sp. UBA1939
TCGCCCCGGTCGCCATCGCCGCGCTTGCCGCCGACCGCCCCAACGGCGCGCTGTTCCGCCCGTGGCAGCACCTGCCGACGCACGACTGGCACGTCGATCGGGGGGCTGTGTTCGAGGACTTCGGCCATCTGCGCCCGTCGCACTACCCCCTTGCCGGCGAGAGCATGGAGGCGGCGGCCCGGCGCGAGGCGCTGGCCGTGCGCGGCAACGTGGGCGTCATGGACAGTTCCTCGTTCGGCAAGATCGAGCTGAAAGGACCGGAGGCCGGCCGCTTCCTCGACCTGATCTCGCTCGGCCGCCCCAGCACGATTCCGGTCGGGCGCGCGCGCTACAACCTGCTGTGCGACGAGCTCGGCGTGCTGCTCGACGATGGCGTGATCGCCCGCCTGGCCGACGATCACTTCCTGCTCAACGCCAGCAGCGGCCATGCCGCGCGCGTGCGCGGCTGGATCGAGGACTGGCACCAGTGCCAGTGGCCGCTCGATCTGGTGACGCGCGACGTGACCGAGGAATGGGCGGTGCTGACCGTCGCGGGGCCGAAGGCGCGCGACGTGGTGCGCGCGGCGGGCTGCGCCCTTCCCCCGGCCTCGGCCGATTTCCCGCACCTGTCCGTCGCCGAAACCTCGCTCGATGGCCACCGTGTCCGCATCCAGCGGGTCAGCTTCACCGGCGAACTCAGCTACGAGATCGCGATCGCCGCGCCACAGGCCGGAATGCTGGCCGACCGTCTGTGGGAAGCCGGGCAGGCGTTCGGCATGGTGCCGTTCGGGCTGGAGGCGCTTGACATCCTGCGCATCGAAAAGGGCTTCATCCACGTCGGCACGGATACCGACGGCGCGACGATCCCGGCAGACATCGGCTGGGGCAAGCCCGGCCAGCGCGAGGGTGATTACCTTGGCAAGCGTTCGCTGCTCCATCCGTCCGCCACCAAGGCCGGCCGCCGCCAGCTTGTCGGTCTGGAGCCACTGGAGCGGCAGGAACCGTTGCCCGTGGGTGCCCATGTCGTGGGCGGCTCGCCGCATCCCAGCCAGGGCTTCGTCACCAGCAGCTGCTTCAGCCCCACGCTCGACCGTGCGATCGCGCTGGGGCTGCTTGCCGACGGGCGCCAGCGCCATGGCGAAACAGTAACGGTATGGTCGGAAGGGCGCGCCTTCCCGGCCCGCGTGGTGACGCCGCGCTTCCTCGATCCCGAAGGAGCCCGGCTCCATGTCTGAACCGGTGGCCACGGAGGCCGTGCATTTCCGCGTCGACAGTACGCCCGCTATCGCCCGGCTTACGTTCGATCCGGACCGCGATTCCGCGCTGACGCGCGCGATCACCGCCGTGCTGGAAGCGCCGCTTCCCGCACCGACCGTGCCCGTTGCCACGCAAGCCGGCGGCGCCCTGCTGATCTGGCAAGGGCCGCATGACTTCCTGATCGAAACGCCCGGCGCGCTCCTGCCGGCGCTGGAACAGGCCGTGGCGGGCAAGTCCGCGCTGGTGGGCGACGCGGGCGCCGGGCTGGTCTCCTTCACGCTTTCGGGACCGGGCGTGGCCGCACGGCTCGACCATGATCGGCCCGGCCCCGGTCTGTGCTCGCGCGTGATGCGCTTCGCCGCGCTGCGCGTGACGGCGGTGTGGCGGGAGGAAACCGTCCGCCTCCATGTGGACCGCTCGCATGCCGCCTATGTCAGGCAATGGCTGCTGGACCGCTGGGATGCGGTGGAGATGCCGGCGAGTTAGCGACCGCCCCTCGACGGATCGAGAGAACGGCCGCCATCCCCCTCCGTCAGAAGTGGTGTCCGAACTTGATCCCGAACAGTTGCGGTTTCACCGGATAGACACGGTAGTAAGCCCCGCAGAACGACGGCGCGCAGGCCGTGTTGCGGCTCAGTTCTCCGCGCGCGTCGAAGGCGTTCTGGATGTATATCTGGAACGTCATGTCGCCCAGTTGCCCGCCCACCGCGAAATCCGCCGTGGTGAAGGCCGGCGTCGGCCCGACCGCCGCATATTCGGCGTCGGTCAGGAACGTCCGCGAATTGCTCTGATGCAGCACCGATCCCTGTACGTAGGCGTCGATCGAACCCAGCCGGAAGTTGTAGCGCGCGGTGGCCGATCCCTTGAACTTCGGCTGGATCGGCAGGCGCGTGCCCCGCGCCGCCGCCGGCACAACGCCCGGCACGCACACGCTGTTGCCCGCCGCATCGAACTGGCAGAAGTCCGTGGTCAGCTTGGCATCGACATACGTCCCCGAACCGGAAAGCTGGAATCCGCCCATCCGCCAGTCGAAGTTGCCCTCGATCCCGTGCACGCGCGCGTCACCGGCGTTGTAGATGTTGGTGACGCCCGCCTGGCCGACCGGACTGAGGCCGAACTGCAGCTTCTTCCACTTCTCGATGAACACGGCCCCGCCGATCGTCAGCTTGCGATCGAACCAGCTTGTCTTCCAGCCGATCTCGAAGTTGTCGAGCGTATCGGACTTGTAGGGCAGGATGCCGGTCCTGCGGTTGAGGCCACCGGGGCGATAGCCCGTGGAATAGGTGGCATAGACCATCTTGTTCGGCGCGAACTTCCACGAAAGCGTGGCTTTGTGCGTCTCCCCGGAATCGACGAACTTGCCGTTGATGTTGGTACAGGGCCGGTCGGTTGAGGTCGTCGGCACGCAATTCGGATCTGCGGCATTGAAGGCAAAGCCCGAAAAGCCGATCTGCGTGTTCTTGGTGATGAAACCCCGGATGCCGACGTCGAGTGTCAGGTTGGGCACAATGTCCCACGCGACATCGGCAAAGGCGGCGTAATCGCGGTCCACGCGGTTGGTGCGCGTCCGGAACGTCGAATCCCCGAACCCCGGAATCGGCTTGGGATAAAAGAACCCGTCCTGCGGGATCTGCGAGATGCCGGGAATGATATAATCCGCCTCGATGTAGTCGGTCTGCCGTTCGAAGAACAGGCCGGCCGTCAACCGCAACGGCTCCTTGGCGGGAGAGGAAATGCGCAGTTCGTGCGTCATCTTGGTATAGCGGTCGGCCAGTACCTGATAGGTCGTGGGATCGAGGAAGCCGCCGTTCCCTGTCGGGAAATAAGTGTAATAGAAGCCGCCCTGATGCGAGCCGCCGTCATAGGCGACGGTGTAATAGCTGTAGTCGGTCTGGTTGCTGGTATGGCGTTCGAAATAGCCGCCGGCATAGGTCACGTCCCAGTCGGACAGCTTGCCCTCGATGGTCAGCGCGGCCTGATACCAGCTATCCTTGTTGAGATCGGGTGTGAAATCGTGAACCTGCAGGTCGCCGGCACGCGGATCATAGAGGAAGGCACCGTGCGCGACCTGATGCTGATAGGTAATGCCCGGCATCACCGTCCAGTCATCGTCCAGATCAATCTTCAGCGCGGCCCGGCCGCCCCAGGTATCGACGTCGTTGAAGTCCTTCTTGACATACTTCGCGTTGTTGATGGTGACGTTGGTCGTCGGGTCACCGTCGTTCAGCGTGTAGGTCCGCGTCGCCGGCGTGTTGTCGATATAGCCGCCGTCGTGCTCGTAGAACCCGACCAGGCGGATCGCCGCGCGCTCGCCCAGCGGGATGTTGACGAACGCTTCGGCGGTGCCGCCCACCGCGCCCTTGCCGAACTTGTTGAGGTCAAGATCATAACCGGCTGAAAACTTTGACGCATCGGGCTTGTTGGTAATCAGGCGAAGCGTGCCTGAAAGCGAACTGGCGCCGTAAAGCGTGCCTTGCGGGCCGGACAACGCCTCGACCCGCTCGATGTCATAGACATGGAAATCGACGTTGTTGGCGATGGTGGTCAGCGGCACTTCATCGAGATAGAGGCCGCTCGCCGGGGTGGAGCCGCCGTGCAGCCCGTCACCACCGCTGGTCACGCCACGGAAGTAGATCTGGCTCTGGCTGGGACCGAACGACTGGAAGCTGACGCTGGGAAGCAGCTTCGCGTAATCGTCGAAGCTTTGCACCTGGCGCTGGTCCAGCTCGGTATTGCCGAGCGCCTGGATGCTGATCGGCACGTCCTGCAGGCGTTCGCTGCGCTTGGTGGCCGTAACCACGATATCCACCGGCTGGTTCGGGTCCGCTGCCTGCTGCGCGTGGGCCACCCCGCTTCCCGCCACCCCTGTTCCCGCCAGCGCGGTGGAACCCAGCAAGGCCCCCGCACGCCACCACAAACCCGAAACACGACCGTCGCTACGCCGCATGGCCAGCTCCCCATTGCCCTGTCGCAATCACGTTATGCTTATCGAATTTGTTGGGGAGGTTTTCATGCAATTAGACAATCGTCAAGCACTTATTCTCCAACTGTCTAGGATGGTGCGCGCGGATCACCCTAGACTCCGCGCTATCCGCCGGCCCGGCATTCATGCCTTGTCGAATTCGCCCAGCAAACGGTCTCCGATGCGGACGAGCAGGGCGTCCAGCGTGGCCCTTTCCTCCGTCGAAAGGTCTTCCAGAAGGTGTTCATGGAACGCGGTGCGCTTGCCCAGCACATCGCGATAGACCCGTTCGCCCTCCGCCGTCAGCGTCAGGATCGGCGCGCGCCCATCGCGGGGGTTATCCTTGCGCGCCACCAGCCCCAACTCTTCGAGCGCGCTCACCGCGCGGCTGACCTCCGCACGATCGACCCAGGCTAGCGTCGCGATATCGCGCACCGTGCCGCCGCCCGGCATCAAACCCAGCCGGGCAAGCACGCGCCATTGGGCATAGGACAGATCGGTCTGCTGCGAGAGGGTGCGGATCGTGACGCGATCCATGATCTTGGCCAGAAGACTGATACGGAACGTCGGGAAATCGAGCTGGTCGATCTTCCATCCGGTCAATCCGGCATCCTGACTGTCCTCGCTCATGCCATCTCCGCCGCATCGGTCCGCGAACACCGGCTGGTCTGACCGCCGGATCGAAGCGTCAGTGTGTTGCGAAGCGGTGACTTGTCAACGCGTTCTCAAAGGTGGAGGCCGCCGGGATCAGTGGATGCGCCTGCCACCAGCAGGATGTTGAGGCCGGATACCTGCGACGCGGCACCGGCTGCCGACGCGGGATCGGACCAGTCGCTTCCGATCGCGCGCATGCCGGCGTCGCTGGCTTGCCATACGGCTTCGGCATTGGCCTGACTCCAGCGCAGCAGTTCCACATGGTCCGGGCCGGCCGGCATGTCGTCGAGCAGATGGCCCAGATGATAAGCGAACACGCCCTTGAACATGAAGCCGTCCGAACCGATCGAGGGAACCGGTTCGCGCAGAATGCCGCCGGGCGTGGAGAGCAGGCGCGTGGCGGTGAGGGCCGTTCGCACCGCGAGATCGCGATAGGCCGGATCGCCGGTGATCGTGGTCAGATCGGTCAGCCCACCGATCAGTACGCCCTGGTTGTAAGTGAAATAGGGTTGCCCGTTGTTGCGACAGGAGGCGTTCAGGCCATCATTGACCAGCCCGTCGCGTCCGATCATCGACGACTGGCTGATCCAGGACCAGATACGCAAGGCCCACTCGCGATACGCCTGTTGTCCGGTCGCCAGATACAATTGCGTGGAGGCATAGAGCAGCAGTTCGTTGGTGATGGCGTTCTTGTACGATCGCGCGGGGTCCCACCATAGCCCGCCCTGGCAACGATCATCCCAATAGGTCGTGACGAGCCGGCGATAGGTATCGCTGGCATAGTCGAGCAACGCCGGATCGTGATCGCCGTTCCACGCGTGAACGCTGGCGATCACCGCCCACAGCGCATCATCGTTAAGCGCAAGGCCGGCCCTGTTGCGCACGGCGGCATCCACCCGGCCGCGCCACGCGCGATCGCCCGTGCGCCGTTCGTAATCGATCAGCGCGTCCACGATCACGAACCGCTGCCAGGGTTCGCTTGCGCCCCAGCCCGCGGGCTGGCCCCATTGCTGGTCCAGATAGGCCGCCACCGTTCGGGCACGCGCCGACCACGGCGCATCCTCCGCATGAAGCGGCACGGCACACCCCGCGCCAAGGGCCACGATGCCCAGGCGGATCGCGAGCGACAGCAGCCGGCGCCTGCCTTTCACGGCACGGCCGGGCATTCAGGCCAGCGGACCGCTGGCGAAGCTATCGCGGGTGATCTCGTAGATCACGTGCAGCACCATCGCGCCGCCTCGCTCGACCACGTCGGTCGCGTCCGTCAGCCGGCCGCCGATCGCCTCACAGGCCTTGCGTGAGCGGATGTTGTCCGCGCCGATATGGAATACCACGCGCTGCACGCCGGTGAAGGCCTGCGCCAGCATCAGCCGCTTCATCTCGCGATTGTACGCGCCGCCCCAGCATTTGCGCGCCAGAAAGGTCCAGCCGATCTCGACTTGCGAACGCGCCGCGTCCAGTCCCTGAAAGCGGGAGGAGCCGACGATCTCCCCGCTTGCCCGGTCGATGGCGACGAGCGTTCCGCCCTTCTCCACCGCGTCGGCCATGAAGGCGCGAAACACCGGCTCCTGCCACCGGTCATGCGCCGGATGCACTTCCCAGATCAGCGGATCGGACGCGACGGCGTATAGCGCCTCGTAGTCTTCGGGCCGGTAGGGGCGCAGGAGGATGCGTTCCCCCTCCAGCACCGCCTGCCGGTCGAACAGCTCCGTCCCGGCCGGGTCAGGCCGCGACATCACCGAGCGCTTCGATGAACTTCTCGATATTGCCATTGGTCAGCCCGGCAATGTTGATGCGCCCGGAACCGGCCATGTACACGCCATGCTTTTCGCGGATGGCCAGGATCTGCTCGCCGTTGAGCGGCAGCATCGAGAACAGCCCATGCTGCGTGCCGAGCGGCGCCATGTTGACCGTGCCGACCTGTTGCGCGGCGGCGAGGCGATCGCGCACCCAGCGCATCCGGTCACGCATCTCGTCAAGTTCGGCGAGCCACAGCTTCGTCAGCTCGGCATCTTCCAGCACCAGCCGCACGGCGGCCGCGCCGTGATCCGGCGGCATCGACCAGCTGGCGCGCGCGATCGTCGCGCCGTTCGACATCGCCTTGGCCAGCGCATCGGCATCCGACGTCACCGCATAGAACGCGCCGACGCGATCGCGGTAAAGGCCGAAGTTCTTGTCGCAGCTGTAGGCCACCAGCGCTTCCGGCACCGTCGCCAGCACCTTGCGCAGACCATAGGCATCGGCCTCCATGCCCGCGCCAAGGCCCTGGTAGGCCAGATCGAGGATCGGCAGCACGCCCTGTGCCTGCAGCAGCGGGGCGATCTCGTCCCACTGCGCATCGGTATAGTCGACGCCGGTGGGGTTGTGGCAGCAACCGTGCAGCAGCACGGCGTCGCCCGCCTCCGCCTGCGCCAGCGCGGCCTTGAGCGCATCGAGATCGGCCGCGCCATCGGCGGTCATGTGCGGGAAAGTCTTCAGTTCCAGGCCGATCGCGTTCACGATCTGGGCGTGGTTGGGCCACGAAGGCGTGCCCATCCACAGGCGCTTGATGCCAGCGCGCTTGGCCACTTCCACCGCCAGCCGCACCGCGCCGGTGCCGCCGGGCGCCTGCATGCCTTCCACCCGCGAACGATCGAAGTCCGCGCCGAAAACATAGGGGATCAGCGCATGGACGAAGCCCATGTCGCCTTCAGGGCCGAGATAGGCCTTGGAGTCTTGCGTATCGAGCAGCCGCTTCTCGGCGGCCTTGATCGCCGCGAAAACCGGAGTCGCGCCATCGGACGTGCGATAGACACCCACGCCCAGATCGATCTTGTCCGCACGCGGATCGGCATTGTGCAGCTTGATCAGCGCAAGCAATGCATCGGCGGGCTGGGGAGCAAGATTTTCGAGCATGGGGTGTGTCCTGAAAGCTGCGGAAAACGCGGCGGCTCCATGCCGCCGCTATGCCTTCGGGGCAACCCCTGATTTGGCCTTTGGCCTGATTTGTCGACCAAAGAGGAGCCCGCCCGGCGCGCAGGCCGTTTCCGGTCAGGCGCCCCGCCGGACCCGCGTCAGAACGGCAGCCAGTTCTGCTTGTGCGAGAACTTCATGTAACCGGCGTTCACGCCCAGCCGCAGGCCAACGCCCATGCGCACCGGAATCAGCACCACATCGCCCCGGCGCAGATAACTGACGTTGAACCCACCGACGAGGTAAGCCTGCCCCTCGCCCGCGCCGAAGCGGTGATAGAGATCCTCGCTGTCGTACAGGTTGTAAACCAGCACGAACGTGTTGCCGGCATTGGCGCCGGCATCGAAGCCGATCGACGGACCTGTCCAGTAGACCGGCCGTTCGCCCTCCACCTTGTGGTGCAACGTGCCCGACCCGTACCGCAGGCCGACCACCAGCGCACCGCCGGCCTCGCGTCCGGTAATGTACCCGTTGGGTTCGCCCTGCTTGCCCAGAATATCGCGGATCATCAGCGCCAGCCCTTTGGCGCCCTTGCCGAACACGCCTTCCGCCGCACCGATGAGATCGTCTTCGTGATAGGTATTGCCCGGCGCGGCCTGCGCGCTGGCCGGCGGCGGCACGGGCGCCGCGGTCGTCGTCGCGGGCAAAGACGGATCGGACGCCGGTGCCGGCACGGTGGACGGAGCTGGCAGGGCCGGCGTGGTGCCCACCTCTTGCCCGACGGGCGTGGCATAGGTTCCCGAAGACGGCGTGACCGGGGTGGCACGCGCCGCCGCCGCGCCGTGCGACAAATCGCCGTCGATCGCCGAATTGGGATCGATCGTCTGCACCTGCGCCACTGCGGCTTGCCCCGCGACAAGCGCCAGCCCGGCGGCGGCCTGCATAATCCGGCGGTAGATATTCATACGTCCATCCCGATCCTGTTCATGCCCGGCCCCCGGCCGCAGCCGCCACGGTTAACCTTCAAGCACAGAATCCAGTCGTCGCTCCGCGACAATGAACGGGCGATGAGTCGAGTCGGAAATACGCCGGACCGACGAAACCAAGCGACGGTTGCCGCTTTTCCACCTTCCGGTTCAGGAATTGCAGGCGGCCGCCGGTCCCCCCTTGCCGCCTTGGTGAACCGCCGCTATAGGCCGCCCTCGCCGCTGCGATCCGGAGACGTGGGTGAGTGGCTGAAACCAACGGTTTGCTAAACCGTCGTACTGGTAAATCCGGTACCGAGGGTTCGAATCCCTCCGTCTCCGCCAGAACATGTATTTTGGCACTCCTCCCCGAACCGCCGCGAACGCCAAAAACTCAAGGGATTACGGGCATTTTGGCGGATTTCGCGTTCACGACCGACCGCCGAAGTTCGGGTCAAGCCAGCCATAAAACTATGGCTGAAACTATGGCTTGTTGCGCCGGTTTAGACCCGCTATTTCAGCAAAACCATGGCCACGCGCGCGCGTAACAAACTTTCGGCTAGGCAGGTGGCGACGCTCACCGAGCCCAACATCTACTCCGATGGTGGGGGTCTCTACCTGCGCATTCGCGCCTCCGGTCGTTCGTGGTTCTTCATCGGCACACTCCACGGCAAGCGAATCGAACTGGGCTTGGGCTCGGCGCTCGATGTCACGCTGGCCAAGGCGCGGGAGCGTGCGGCCCAAATCCGGACCATGCTGCTCGATGACATCGATCCTCGCGTCGAACGCGCCAAGGCGAAGATCGCGGCAAAGCCGGTGGTCACGTTCGGCCCCTTCGCCATGGGTCTGGTCGACGATATCGAAGACGGGTTCCGGAACCCCAAGCATCGCCAGCAGTGGCGCAGCACGCTCAAGACTTACGCCAAGCCCCTCTTCGAGGTGCCGATCCACGAGGTAACGACCGAACAGATTTTGGCGGTGCTCCAGCCAATCTGGCTGAGCAAGGCCGAGACCGCCTCACGGCTGCGCGGGCGGATCGAGCGCATTCTCGATGCGGCCAAGGTCAAGGGCTTGCGTACCGGCGAGAACCCGGCACGGGGACGCGGCCATCTCGATTTGCTGCTCCCCAAGAGAAGCAAGGCATCGGTCAAGCATCACGCGGCTTTGCCCTTCGCGCAGATCGCCGCGTTCATGACGGACCTGGGCGAACGTCCGGCTGTCGCGGCGCGGGCATTGGAGTTCACGATCCTCACCGCCGCCCGCTCCGGTGAAGCGCGGGGCATGACGTGGGGCGAAGTCAATCTGGAGGACAAGCTGTGGACCGTGCCGGCCAGCCGCATGAAAGCGCAGGTCCAGCACGAGGTGCCGCTCAGTGACGCCGCTCTCGCGGTCCTGACGGCCGTGAAGGAAGACGGGCTCAAGCCCACCGATTTTGTGTTTCCCGCACCGCGTGGAGGTTCCCTCTCCGACATGGCGCTCTCCCAGTTGCTCAAGCGCATGGAGCGCAAGGACATCACGGTGCATGGCTTTCGCTCGACCTTCCGCGACTGGGCTGGCGAGACGACCCGGTTCGGCCGCGAAGAGGTCGAGATGGCGCTGGCCCATACCGTGGCCTCTGCCGTTGAACGCGCTTACCGGCGTGGTCGTGCGCTCGAGAAGCGGCGAGAGCTGATGGCGGCGTGGGCGACCTATTGCGGCCGATAGGACGCCAGCCAACCCATGCCGAACGGATGTGGCATAGACGAAGGATATTTACGTAAATTACTGAATTGAATATCCTTTTCAAAGCCAGTCAAACCGGCCATTTCCGCTAGCATGGCATTGCGCCAGCCGTGTATGCATGAACGCAAGGATCAATGAAGTGCGACTGCACGATTTGAGGCACACAGCCGCCAGCATCGCGGTTTCGCAGGGCGCATCTCTTCCCGTCATCGGCCGCCTCCTCGGTCATTCGCAGGCCCAAGCCACTCAGCGATATGCCCACGTCGATTCCGACCCAGCACTCAAAGCTGCGAACGAGATCGGGAGTTTCATTTCAACCGCTTTCACTCCCGCAAAGAAGCGGACCAAAGCAAAGGTACGGGTCAAAAGGACCTCGGCCACGATTGAAATCATTTAGGGGGCATGGATGAAATTGGATTGGAGTCGCTTCGCCGACTTACCGCACTGACGAGTTCCAACACGTAGTTTGAAAGAGGCTCAATCAGCTCGGGATTATGCCTCTGAACGAGCTTTAGGAGTGCCAAGGAATCGTTCTTTTTTCGAAATTCGAGCCGCGTTTCAGTTAGATCCGAAACGGCATTCGCAATTAATTTTGCAGCATCCACCTCTGAAGCCCATTTTGCATCGAACAAATTTCCGTTCCAACTTTGGATGCGGAATCTTTGGGATGACGCAAGGTCAGTCAGCTTTGACGCTACTACGTCCACATTCAGTTCACCCTGAGAAGCATCTCGCCCAAGATCGCCTGTTTCAATGAAATCCCGCAAAGCGGCCGGGGAAATGAAATAGCATTCGATGTGCCGCCAAGGCAAAAAATACATCTGGTTTCTCGACGCTCGCCTCAGGTCCCCTTTCTCAGCTTCACTTAACTCCTCACTATCGAAGCTGAAGGCTACCGCGACCTTCAACGGATTCGCCGCACTGGTAAGTCGTCGATAGATATCCAAAATGAGATTGGCGTCGCGACGGGTTGTAGTGAAATCACCGGTTGCCGAAACTGATGTAAAAACCGTGGCCCTTGGCAGAGGCTTCCCTGTCCGAAATTCATAGAGGTAGGGAAAACATAGCTCCTCAGTTGGCCCTTCAACCCATATCACGCTGTCTGCTGCAAATACGTCCGACATCGACACGCCTAGGTGATCGGCCAGTTCGCGGAATTCCTCCACCCGTTTGAGTTCCAGCGCCGTCACCGAGCTTTCATAACCCTCGCGTTTGACGAGATGGATAGTGCTAGGGTTGCTGAAACTGACGACCTCAGGTGCGTGGGTCGATATGATGTATTGATGATGGCTGTATTCGGTCTGAATGATCCGTAGGAGGGCCTTGACGGCGGCGGGATGGAGGAAGCTGTTGATTTCATCTATAATTATGACAGCATCCTCAGATGTCATTATCGCTGTAAGAATGGCGATTACCTGAGCGACGCCAGTGCCACTCGAGTTCAGAGGAAAGCTAAGCTCTACACGTTCCATTTCTTCCGTGGGCCAGACTCGGATTTCAATGGTGTTGAGCCCCGGTCTCGGCCGGACACTGATATTTCCTACAGTTGAAAAAATTTGGCGCAGATGCCCAACGAGCTTTCGGAATATGCTGCCACGATCCCCGCTGAGAGTTAGTAAAACTGCCGGTAAATTGCTTGCATCTGGTTCAAGTCTGTTAGCATGTGAGTGCGAAGATTCCCCGACCTTCATTCGCTCAGCAGAGAAATAGAATGCTTTCTCAATCCAAATATTGTTGACGGCAATGGGAATATCATCAGATTTTGTAAACTGTGCGTGACAAACGAAAGAACCATTTTGATAAAATAATTTTGCGCACAATGATTCACTATCATTTTCACTTTTGAACATGCCATGGGAAGGATATTCCCCGATGAATGAATTGGTATTGCTTTTCACCGAAATAGAAATATTTTCTTTTTCAAAAAAACTATGGGAATATTTACTCACATCTTGCCCCATCGGAACAGGAACATGATGACCGGCATGACGAACAAAGAAAGGCATTAACTCCCGACCGCCCATTATGAAGCTCATATGGGCTTCAGGTGTTGGAATGAAAATATTATCCCAAGCTTCCGGAGACCTATGACGATCATCGGTAATCTGCTTCATAGCCCTCAACAATGCGCTCTTGCCCGCATTGTTCTGACCAATGATGAGGTTGATTCCTTCGCAAAATTCGAGATCACCAGTGTCGGAGAAAGATTGGAAACCGACGACGCGGAATTTTTGCAGGCGCATTTTTAGACCCTCCAAACCCAACTAATCGCGGATAGTCTGCAAAATCCAGACACAATTCGTTGGAGAATGGCGCAAGGGGAGCATCAGCCTGCAGCAGTCAGGAGATTGACCCACCATCTCCACGGAGGGGATCAAGGCGGTCAATGGGAAAGCTTAATTCCCCAAATTCCCGCACACAACCAGCAGAGCGCAGGAATGGCCACAATGACCAACACAGCGCAAAGGGCCATGCCAGAGCGGCCACGGCTGTTGAACGACTCTACGACGTCTACCAGTGCTTGCCAGCGATTCATGCCAACCTCGCATACAAACTGACTGCGCCACATCAGCGCACTCGGTTTCCAAAAACCCAACTCACCATTCAAAACGATGAGGTGACGACTTTTGTTGCGAAGGCATTCCTTGGTTGAGGGACTTTTTTAGGCTTATCGCACTGGCCAAGCGGTATCAAGTGCCTCGAGATTCAACTTACCGAAACATTTTGCTTGAACGTCGCGAAACAGCGATTTTTGGGCGTTAACTGAGCGGTTTTGACTCAAACTAGCTTTGAACGGGTGGAATTTTGTCCTCGGAAAGTTCGGTTTAGGCGTACACGGACATTTCCATTAACGGCCACGGTCGGCAGCCAGAGCTCCGAACGACGATAATAAGAAGTGTAGCTCTCCCATTGCGACCGACGCAGCATGTTCGGCTTTGCAAGCCCTGAATTGCCGCGCGCGGTAAGCACCACAACAAAATGCATTAAACTTCTGATTTTAATATCCTATTCAGCGCCAGCAAACTGGCCATTTTTGACATTTTTGCCCCCTTCCGCTAATATTGTGCTGCGCCAGCCGCGTTGGCCGGTGGTGTGGCTTGCGGGTCATGCCGCTGCCCGATCCGGTGTTGGCGCATTCTCGAAACGAGTTCCGCGAAGGGGATGGTCAGGGGTGTCCTGACCGGGTGACTGTTCGCGCCATCGTTCGGGGACACCGAGCCCCACGATGATCGCAACCTGCTGCAAGACCGGTGTCGAACCGGAGGAGGTCCCCTTGGTGGCCCTCCCTCTGTGCAGAAGGATTGAAGACATGAACCACGATCATCGCGCCAAAGTCGCCAAGCAGCAGGATCACGAATGGGCGGCCCGGGTGGTGCGGACCATTGGCCAGATCGAAGCCGACTTCTTCCACGCCGCCGGTCCCTTGAGCGAACGGATGATGACCGAAGGCCATCTGGCGATCGAGAAGGTGGTGAAGGACCCGTGGCAGATCATCGAGAACGACTGGATGACGCAAGTGGTCTGTCCGGACTGGAAGATGGCCCGTGGCGTCGGCACCGGCGACATGTGGTTGCAGATATCGGAAATCTCGGCGGACGAGGAAGGTAACGAACACACCTGGATTGCCGCCGCGACCAAGACCGGTCCCTCGTTCCTGTGCGTCGAACTGGTGTTCCGCCGGGGCCTGCAGGAATACGCAGAAGCGATCATCCGCGATGACAAGGCGGTGGGGGCCTTGTGGCAGCAGGGCTTCGCCCGCGACGAGGAAAGCCTTGCGTTGTTCGTGCCTATCCACATTCCGGCCGAAAAGCTGGCGCAGGCATTCGAGCAGAACGACCTCACGGCAACCGTCGCTCCGTTCGGCAAGGCCATGGCGCAGGCCATCGCCGCCAAGCCCGCGCTCGACACGTTGCTCGAACAGGTCCGCGCCGCCGGCAAGCGCAAGTAGGGATTAGGGATGCCGTGCAACGGAACCAACGCCGAATGTTGGCTCGGTTCCGCTGCGCGGTGCGCCCTACCTACCAACCACCATCAAAGAGGGAATCCCTGACATGGTCCGCCATGAGGATGTGACGCGCGATCCGAAGACGCGCAGGATACAGGAACTGAACGACCGGCTGCGCAAGACCGGTCTTGGAGGAAAATACGTCCTAACCCGGGCAGTGACGGTGCAAGCCGCCGGGGAATTGCCCGAACTGCTTCGCCTGATCCGGGAGTTCGACGACTTCCGACCCGGCAACGATCCGTGGGGCGAACACGACTTCGGCGAGGTCGTGCTCAACGGGGAACGCTTCTTTTGGAAGATAGATGCCTACGACGTGAACCTCGAGTTCGGCTCACCCGATCCGGCTGACGAGACGGCCACGTGCCGGGTCATCACCATCATGACCGCGATGGACCTGTGACCATGGGCCGGCATCGTCTTGAAGACCAACGCGGTCTTGAACAATCGCGGCCTTCGCCGCATAGCACCGTTACCTGCGGTCAGTCCCGCAGGGGAGGCGTCAGAACCTCAAATCGTACACGCCGGTCGAGATTCCTCGGCCGGGTGGTCGTCGCGCATGTCCAAGGCTCGCCTAAAGGCGGCGACGCCTTGTGTGTACGCAGGGTTCTGAACACCCGGCTTTGCCCGGTGCCTCCGTTGAACAGGGAGGCACGTGTGCAGCAGGGGTATCGTTCCCGATCCAGTTCATTCGCCATCAGGCCTGACGGCCCCCACGCCAATGCCAACGGGGGAGACCTGTCATGGTGCTGATCCGCGCTTATGGCCACAACGCCGCCGTCGATTTGTTCGATCATCATCTGGTGATCACGCGTCGACGCGGCGGGATGCTCTTCGATGCGGCGGCCTCGGAACAGTTCATTCCGCTCTCGAGCATCAAGTCGGTACAATTCCACCCCGCCGGCTTGGTGGCGCGGGGCCGGATGATCCTCACGCTTGCGGGTAACCCGTCCCGACACCCCGGCACCGAATCCGACGAGAACACCGTGTTCTTCGCCAAGGGTCAAGCAGACCAGTTCAAGCAGATCGTGCATGCCATCCGCGATACGATCGCCACCCCTTCGCTCGAGCAACTGGCCATGGCGGCGCAGCGCAACCGGGGACAGGAGCGCGTATCCCAGACACGCCCCGCGTCCGGAGCAACGCCCAACATGCTCGAGCGGATCGACGGCCCTCCGCGCTATCATGGGACCGGGTATGATAACGCCGGCTCCTCCGGCCCCTATGACTATGACAAGGAAGCCCCGCGCCAGAAGACGCCTTCCCATGATCCTATCGCGAATCTTCCAACCGGCGGATGGTGGCAGGACTTGCCGCTGGCCGGCAAGGTGATCCTGATCGCGGTTACGCTTGTCACCGTGCTGGTGACCTGCGCGAAGAATGACACCTCCACATCGGATGCGAGCGAGCAGGCGTCTTCCGCTGCAACGGGAGAAGCCGATGCTCCGGCGGCCTATCGCGCCTGCCAGAGAGAAGATGTGCAGGATGTCGTGGGCAAGGAAACCCGCAACATCATGCTGAAAGCCAACGCTGACGGGGTGATCATGGCCGCGCTCTTTGGCGTCGACATGGTCAAGCCTATAGCTGACGCCAACGTGACATTCCACGACGTGGGGCTTTACAGCGATCCAGCGTCACCGCTGCCGATCACGCAGATTACCTGCGGCGCCAACTTCCAGATCGATGCGAGTTCCACGCAGGCCGGTCAGGATATCGTGACGATTCCGAATTTGCGCTGGAACATCAACTTTGCCCAGCCCACGCAGGACCCGGATACGGGCGGATTCACCATCGAGGTCGACAAGGCCAGTATATACGACGGCATCCTCATCAACGGCCACCCTCCCGCCGCACGCAACAAGGACGAGGCTGCGCCCGCACCTGCCGGGCGATCCGAAGCCGAGCAAGCGGCACCGGTGGACGATGCCGCAGCGGAAGCCGCAGAGGCCGCTGCCGCCGATACACCCCAGCGCAAACAGACGTCTCCCACCGAAGACGATCTCTATGCGCCGCATAGTAACTGACCGGCGCTGGAGGACTCGCCGATGCTCACCACTTCGTTGGCTGTTCTAGCCTCCGCGTTGCAACCGGCCAGCGCCATCAGTCCCGCCAAGGCAACTGACCTCTGTCTCGATAGCCGCATGCGCAAGATGGCCGCCGATCTGGTCGGCACGTGGTCGCAGAACTATCCCTTCGCCCGCGTCATCATCGGCAGCGATGGACAGTATGGCGATCTGGGCGTGCCTCACCCTGCCGTGACGGGTTCCAACTTTGTTGTGTGCGCGGCGTCGTACAATCTGATCAAGGTCGGCCGTGATGGCCGGTCCTACAGCGTCACCATGGATCGCTTCTACTTCCGTATCACCGACACCGGTGAGGGCTATCAGGTCAGCCTCGAGGATCTCCCGGACTCGCTCGAGGGCACCGGCATGACCAGTCGGGAATTGATTGGGCGCTTCAAGATCGACGGTAGACCCTACGCCGACATCTTGGCGGAGAACCAGCGGCACATCGAAGGGAGAAGGCAGTGATCCCGGGCAGTGGGCCTGACGCCAAAGCGCAGAGCCGCGAACGTGCCATCCACGATGCCCCAACGAAGGAGCAGTATCGATGCCTTATGTCATCCTCGCCTCGTTGATAGCAGGCCTCGCCTCCCTGCAGATGGACAGTCCGGCCGCTGCACGATTTGCCCTGATCTTGGCCATACCTCTCCTCACGGCCCGATGGGCACGCGAAGGTCATCTGGGAGCAGACTTGCACGCTGTGGCCACCGGCACTCCCGCATGGAAGATTCTGGCTGCCGGCATTGCCGTCATCGCCCTCGAAGTGTTCGTTGATGGCCTTGCCTTGGCCCCGACGACATCGCGCCACGTGCGTTCGGTGATGGGGCCGGTCGGCGTCGGCATCATCGTTCTGGCTGGCGAAGTCGCGTGCCATCGCTACCGGCAAAGAAGCATCGCGTCAGGCAAAACTCGAAGTGACGGCGAAACCCGGGAGATGTGATCGGGGCCTTGGTGGCAGACTCTCGCCCCCTTCCAGTCAGCGCAACAATGGATCACTGCAAAGGCTCGACCGGATAAAGCTCTCTGAAATCCATTGATCCTTGACCGGGCTCCTGGGAAATACCCAATATAGCCCGATTGCTGATCCATGGAGCTTCTATGACTGACGAATGGGGGGACCACGACGACGGAAAGGGGGAGGATGTTCCCAAGCAGTGGTTGTCTATGTTGGAAGCGGTGGACTTGTTGGCCGCTGCAAATTCGCTCTCGCATGCTGCGGCGAAAGAGAGCGTGTTGGATTTGCTTTCCGATGGGAGATTGCAGCTCCGCTGCCAAAGGCACTTTAATCCAACTGATGTGGATAATGTTGTTTGGAATTCCTCAAGATGGGTGCTGGTTCCTCGATCATGCACCCCAGAAGAAAAGGCTGCGCTCATAAAGGCTGCGCGCGAACGGCGATCTCAAGAACCACCTCCGATTAAGAAACGATTCCGGCCGCAGCACCTGCCAGCGGATCATTGGCAAAAACGCGACGGTTGGAACATTGATGCGTCCAAGATAGATTGGGTAGCTGGTGCGCTTGTGGGCGTAAAGTCTGTGAAGGCCGGTACGTCATCGGATCGCGCGCTTTGCAGAGCTGCCAATGGCGTCGAGATCATGCGCGATCTGGCTATTTTTCCACTCTCGTCCGCCGAGCAGGCACATGACGTGCGCGCGGCTGGTGAAAATTCCGTTATTGATGAGGAACCCATCAACTATTTTGAAAATATAAGAAAGACAACAAAAGGTAGAAAGAGATTGCCGGCGTGGGACGCATGGATTGCGGAGGTTGCAGTTTTTATTGAAGAAAATGAGATGAATCTTGATCTAAGTGCTGAGAAATTTCATCACATTATTAATGAGAGAATATTTACAAGAGATGATGATCAAGTATTACTTGATTTTTCAACCGTCCAATCTGCTATTTCGGCAATCCGTAATCGCTGCAGGGAGGCGCGCGCCATAAACGAAATGGGCTAGACACACTCAAAGTGGTAATTTCTCTGAATTTCTCCGGATTTCCCTTGGATTCCGGCACGAATCTGGTGTTTTAGATCTCTCCACCGCGCTGATTACGAAGAAAGCCAATGGGGCTTGAGGCGCGGCGGAGTGTAAGTAAATGTCTGATTTTCAACCCTTTCTCGTCAATACGAGAACCGCATGCCGTCTGCTGGGGGTCGGCCGGACCACCCTGTTCAAGCACCTCAAAAGTGGCGTTTTGGCAAGGCGAAAAATCGGGCGCTTCACGGGCGTCACGATGGAGAGTGTCAAACGTTTAGCTGGGGAGGGAGACGTGTGATGTCGAGGCGCAACATTGGCGACATCGGCCTCCCCGCAGCGACGTATCGGGTTGATCGGGCGGCGAACAGCGAATTCGAGACCGAGAAGGCGAGCCAGGCTGAGGGCGAGGCTTATCCGCCACGGCGATGGCACGGTATGTTTTCCGTGCCGCTGTCGGACCATATCAGCCGCTTTCTAGAGCAGTTTTATCCTCATTCTTCTGCCGATAATTCTGCCGAAGTTGAAGGACCGATGGCGCATCTAATGCCCACTAAGCTGCGCTAGCCAGACCTGAGGTCGGGATTCGCTTCACTGCCCCGCCCCTATCCCATCGAAAAATCCACCGCCCGAGGAATCGTGCTCGGCCGTGGCCTAAACATTAGAGGAATTCACTTTGCCTAAGCCGAAGCATCTCCGCGGCAAGAAGCGCCGCAAGGTAAACAACGTTGTTGGCACCACCATGCCGCAAAGCAATCCCATCACCGCGAAGAGCGAGATCGATCGCATTCTCGGATTCGCTTGCGCCGACGACCCCCACATGCGCGCCGTCTATTCGGCCATCACTGGACTGGAGGGTTCCATCACCGATTTGAGCATGGCCAATTTCGGCCAAATGAAGCGTACTGAAGAGACGGTGATGACAGCCTTGTCCGCCCGTATCGCGCAGGCCAACGAACAGTGGGCGGTTCGCTCAACGATTGTCGACGTCGTGCCCGGATCGAAGGTTGTGATTGACGTTCCGAAGGCTCGTACGGCCCTGCGCTTTTACGCAAAGGCGGATGTGAACACGATCATGACCATATCCTGTGCGCCGGTGCCGCGGTCGTCGGATCCGACCGGGTTTGGCATGGCTGTCGAGGCGCGAGCGCTCATCTTTGGCGCAAACGCGCGCGCGATGGTGCAGCGCGTCAGTACCAAGTCGCGTATCAGCAATACGGGGTTTTGCGGCCCGATTTCGACCGTGTGGTACGAACCTAACGATCAGGCGGCGCTCAAGAAGGCCCTCCACGACATGTTCCGCCCCTCCATGGTGCACCTTCCCTTTCTGGAGGGTACGCATGAGGCCCGTGTCCCGGATGGTTGGAATAAGGCATCAGCCCGGCGGCTCAGGGGACTGATGACCTTGATGACGCGCTCCTTGCTGCCGACCAAGAAGGCACTGGGGTTCGTCGGCGAAGGAAAGTCGATGATGGTCGGCGCGATCACTGCCGCTGAGGTTGCAATGAAGAAGGCCTGTCGCTCGAGCCGCCCCCCGGTTCACCCCGATGGCTTGCTTCACTTCTGGTTTGAAGAACAGCGCCGCCTTGGTCTCACCGATGTGACGGTTCCGCTGATCAAGCTGCGTTAAGCCACAACGGGGCGGTGCAGAGTGCCGCCCCAACATTTATTTTGCGCGGTGAAGGCGAGGCGCAGATGCCGCGCAGAACTTGGTCCAGCGGCAAACCCGTAAACTGGTGCCAGCGGACGCTACCGCGAAAAAGCCGAGAGCCCGACATGACCGAGATCGAAATCGCGCGCAGCGAACTGCGCAACAAGGCGGATACCATCCGCAAGACCTTTTACGACCGACACCATATGGATATTGGCCGCTGGAGCCTTGAACAAGGCGACCAGCGGTTCTTGCATCTGGTCACCAAAGGAAAGCTGGCAGATCGCGCTCTGCTCAGCAACATGTTCGTGCGGAAGTGGGCGGCTTATGCATGGATCGATGCGCTGCTCGCGGACTTCGAGCAATACCCTGACCGCGAGCGTGTTTGGATCACAATGGCTTGGGACGCCCCGATAACGTGGGAACGCAAGCCGGAGATTGACACGGTTGCATGTCGGAACATGGCAAGCCAGCATCTACGGCGGTCTCGTGTGGAAGGCACCGGAGTGCTGGAGTTCGACACGTGGAAGAACATCGCCGGTGAGCGCGGAAAGCGCGTCACACCGCACATCCACTTTCTCGGTCATGCACGGCAAGGCGAAACGATCGATGCCGAAACGCTGCAGGAATCCATGCGGAGCCGTTCTGCCCTTTCCAACTCGATTGGAGCGCCAAGCGTGGTAGTGAAGGAAGTCGGCAAGACCCCGAAGGACTTGGCGACGTTGGGTTGCTACATGAGCAAGCTGCCTGCCTACGCCAAAAACCCTGTGCCGAGCCGGGTTTGGAATGGATACGATCTGGTGCAGGTCAACCATGCGCCGGGCAGCGTGACGCGCCTGATCGAGATGTTGTCATTCATGGAGCTTGGAGACGTGATGTTCTCGATTGGCGAGGGCAAGCACATCGCCGCGCAAGTGCGCGATCAGGTCAGAATGAAATGCGCTTGCCAGCGTGGCGCGATTTCTGCCCCGATCCATAGCGAGATCGAACGGCGCTGGCGGAGCATTCGCCAGACCAACGGCAACAAGACATTTGGAGATTGCACGATTGTTACCCGCGCGCACCAGCGGCGCTAGCGCGAAAAAGCATCACCTGTGCGACGAAAAATTTTCGTCGGTCGGCGGGTATGTGGCTCGTGTGGCCATGTTAATGTCAACATGACACGCTACTCATGCCCGTCTACAGGTCTACGACACACCCCGCCTGCATCTCATGCCGATTCCTACCCCCACCGTTTTTTCAACGTGCGGGTAGATCGTGGTGAAAGTTCCAGCCGAAAGATCAGTGCCCTCAGCATGCTTCGTTCTATGCTCACGAAAATTCCCGATGTAGGTTGAGGCGGCCGTGTGCGCGAACCGAACAACGCGATAGCCCACGTCCGAGGAAATCTGAAGTTCACCAAACATACTCAGCGACCGATCAAAGCCAGCTGGTCGCTGCGGGACGCGAATTAGTCGCCGACGCCTTTATCGCACTTTGCGGCCATCAACTTCATGCGCGACCCCCTTAAACGGCGTACCGTCCCGCTTATGGGCCATGAATCTACCTGTTTCTGCGACACGCTTTATGAAGGTCCGGCCGCCGTACAGCATCCAGTCCGCAAATGTCCGGCTAGGCCGAAACCGGCCATTCGGCGGGCCGGGAAGGCCCTTTCTCCCATGTCCAGGCCGTTGGACACACTGGACAGAATACCCCTGTATAGCAGGCTATCGCAGCCTTGGAAGCCGTGGCGCGCTGTAGCGCGCTACAGCGTAGATTGGTGCGCCACGGTCGATGACCGGGAGAACTACATCTGCGCCATAGCCCTCTGGGGAGCGACGGAGTGCTACGCTTCAATCTCTGGTGGAAGTAAATCTTGCCTGACTCTACGATTGCGAAAGGAGGTGGCATGCTCAAGCTATCAAACGTGCGCGTCGAAGGGTTCCGCCTGCTTGAAAGCGTGGATATCGCTATCGAGCAGGGTACCACAGTTATTGTCGGCCGTAATAATAGCGGGAAAACCTCACTCACCGAGGTGTTCGACAAGTTTCTCGGGGAGCATGTCGGCGCGTTCCGTCTGGAGGACTTCTCGGCCGCCGTCCGCGCGCATTTTATCACGGCGAAGGCGGCGCGGGATGCGGCGGACAGTCAGCCGGAAGCGGTCCTTGCAGCTCTCCCGCGTATCGCGCTGACCCTCACCTTCACCTATGATGGCACAGAGGCCGACCTCGGCCCCCTGTCTCCCTTCATAATCGACCTCGACCCGGCCTGCACCAGCGCCATCGCCATGATCGAATACTCTTGCTCGCTCAACAAACTTGCGCCGCTGCTCGATCTTCCCGACTACGATGCCGGAGCGCAGAACGCCAACGAGGTGCTGTTCCGACACCTCCGTGACGCGATCTCCGCCGCATATTCGATCAAGTGTTTCGCGATTGACCCGACTGACGCGAACAATCGGCGGGCGTTCGACGGCGCCGCCGAACTTAAGGCGCTTTTGCAGACCGGCTTCGTCAAGGCGCAGCGCACCTTGGATATGGGCAAGCGAGGCGACACAGACGTGATCGGCAAGCTTCTCAACAAGCTTTTTCGCACCGCGAGCAACCTCAACGCATCACCGGGCGATCAGGAAATCGCCAGTCAGCTCAAGGCCGCCGTCGCGGGTATCGAGCAGACCATGCAGGGCGATTTCGACGATCAGCTTAATGGGCTTTTGCCAGCGCTGAACTCATTCGGATTCCCGAGCCTCAACGACACGGAGCTACGCCCGCAAACGCAGATCGACGTTGAGAGCCTACTGACCGACAACACCCGGATTGTCTACACAGGAACGGATGGAGTCCATCTGCCCGAAGGCTACAACGGCCTCGGAACGCGCAACTTGATCTATATCTTGCTTCAACTCGAAGCCCTGCACAAAACCTATCGCAGCACAGCCACCCGCCCGGGGACGCATCTCGTCTTCATCGAGGAACCGGAAGCGCACCTGCACCCCCAGATGCAGGAAGTTTTCATCACACAGCTCAACGAGGCCATAGCCACGCTTTCGAAGAAATATCCCGGAGAGCCCGTCTGGCAGGTGCAGTTCATCGTCTCCACGCACTCCTCGCATCTAGCGAACGCGGCGCAGTTTGACGCCATCCGGTATTTCCTCAACGAGCCGACCGCCGCGCAAGGCGTCCGGCGGACGAAGGTCAAGGATTTCCGCAAGGGCGCGGCTGCCATCGAGCCGGACGATCGTAACTTCCTTCAGCAGTATATGACGCTGACGAAGTGCGACCTCTATTTCGCCGACAAGGTGATCCTCGTCGAAGGCGCGACAGAAAAAATTCTGATGCCTCGCATCCTGAAACTGGTGGACGACACGCTTCCCGCAGAAGCGAAGCTTTGCCGGCAATATATCACGACGATGGAGGTAGGTGGCGCGCACGCGCAGGTTTTCTATCCGCTGCTGGACTTCCTCGAGTTGAAGACGCTCATCGTCACCGACATCGACGCCGTGCGCCTGCTAGATGGCAAGCTCCGAAAATGCCCATGCGCGGAAGCGGAGCGGACTTCGAATAACGCCCTAAAAACGTGGTTCGATGACACCATGATCTCGATCGCCGCGCTCACCGCCAAGACGCCCGCCGAAAAGACACGTCGATTCTGTCGCGTCGCCTACCAGATGCCCGAGGACGGTTCAGTTCATACCGCGCGGAGTTACGAAGACGCGCTGATCCTTGCCAACCTCGATCGCTTCGACATCGCCGACGATGCGGCTGCCGCGCAAAACGCCTTTGATGCCGCACAGGATTTCAAGAAATCCGAGGAGGCCATCCGTTTCGCGATCATCGAGGCCGACTGGAACGTTCCCAAATACATCAAGGAAGGCCTCGTTTGGCTCTCGGAGCCGCCGCCGCCGCCAGAGGCGCCGCCGTCGATCGTTCCCGAAGACATTCCGCCAGCGCCGGGTGGGGCTGACGCGCCAGCGGCCGAGGGGGTTGCGTGACCGGGCAACCGTCGCCGGCCGTTGCAGCCGCCCAAAAGGCACAGGCCCGGCTCGACGAATGCCTCGGCAACGGCCAGAATTTCCGGCTCGAAGCAGGCGCGGGAGCCGGCAAGACCTATTCGCTCGTAACGGCCCTCAAGAAGATCATCGCAGAAAGCGGTCCGGCACTTATGCACGCCGGGCAGAAGGTTGCCTGCATCACCTATACGGAGGTTGCTCGGCAGGAGATCGCCAACGAGATCGAGGAACACCCGGCGATCCTCGTCAATACCATCCACGGGTTCGGCTGGGCTTTCATCTCGCGCTTTCAAAAGACCTTGCGCGAACTCGTCGCCGCGCATGAGCCCTACAAAGAGGCGATCGAGGTGGCGGGCGGGATTCAGGATCAGCAGGTGGACTACAATCTCGGGTTCTTCGGGATCGACGAGAAACGGATCACCCTCAACCATGACGACGTTCCGCGCTTCCTCGCAGCGTTGCTAGCAAACGCGAAATTCAAACGAATTTTCAAAAGCCTGTACCCTGTCCTTTTCATCGACGAGTATCAGGACACCGATCCGCTTGTGATGTCGGCGCTGGCCGATCATTTCTTCACGCCGGGCGATGGTCCGATCACCGGGCTGTTCGGCGATCACTGGCAAACGATTTACCGCAAGGACCATGCACTCCTCGATCTTCCCAACGTCGAGGGCATCGCCAAGGGATCGAACTTTCGCTCGGTCCCGGTCATCGTGGATGTGCTCAACCGCCTGCGCCCGGAGCTTGTGCAGGAAGTCAACGACGTTGACGGGCAAGGCGAAGCTCGCTTTTTCCATACTAACGGGTTTGCCGGCGCGCGTGTCGATTCCCGCAACGGCAAACAGGAATTGCCCGAAGATGCGCACGCGGCTTCGATCGAGCGCGTCCGTCAGACGCTACAGGACGAGGGCTGGGATTTCGATCCCGCACGGACGAAGATCCTGATGCTCACCCACAACGCTATCGCGGCCGAGCGCGGTTATCCGAATATCGCCCAGATTTTCGACCGCAATGAGGCTTTCGCCAAGAAGGAAGACGCCGCGATTGCCTTCCTGGCCGATACCGTCGAGCCGATCTGCGCCGCCTACAAGGCGGGCAATTACGGGGAGATGTTCCGGTTGATGGGCGGCATCCCGACCATCCGGAAGACAGCCGATAAGGCCCAATGGCAGGCCGACATGGATGCGCTGATCTTGCTTCGGGAAACCGGGACCATCGGCGAACTGATCGACCATCTGAAAGGCACACGACGGCCGCGGTTGAGCGATCGTATAGTCGGTCGAGAAGAAGATATCGCAAAGCTGGGTCCCGAGCCGACCGAGGACGAGCCGAAATCGCTTAAGCGCTACCGTGAGCTGCGGAACGCCCCATATCGCGAGCTTATCGCCGTCACCGAGTTTATCAACGGCTTCACGCCCTTCGCCACCCAGCACAGTGTGAAGGGGGCCGAGTTCGAAAACGTACTTGTCATCCTGAGCGGTGGCTGGAATCACTACAACTGGCCGCAGTTTTTCGAGCTACTCACCACCGCCAAATTCACCGGCAAGAACACGGGCGGCTTTCACCGCTGCCGCAACCTCTTTTATGTCGCCATATCGCGGCCGAAGAAGCGCCTCGCCGTACTTGCGACGCAAGCTCTCAACGATCCTGCAATGCATGCTGCTACCCAATTGTTCGGGGACGGCAACGTTATCGCTCTGGCCGTGTAAGCGGAAACGCCAGCTCCTCGACGGGTATAAATCAGCATGGAAAATTTATGCGCGCAACCCTATTGCCAATTCTGTTGCATCCGCAGCCGACGAGAGGCAGCTTCGGAATAGCCAGTTGCTTCCCGAATGGTCGGAATTGAAGCGTATGCCGACTGTCCGTGACGATCAGTCCGAGCAGCAGCTTCCGGCGCGAGGTGTTGTTCACTGGGGCGACGCTTAACGACTGACTCTGGTCGGCCGCCGCCAGCAGCGAACGCGGATTCGTGGGACATTGCAGTCATTCCGGCACGGTAAATCGAATGTCTGCTGGTGGCAGAACTCGAAGCTCGACAGCGATGCCTTCTTGCTATCCCAAGCGAGACAGTCCGGCTGTCGGACGTCTGCCAACCTGCGGTCGATGCGGGGGCACTCACACCTTGACGCCAGTCGCGTGATATTCTGACCCGCGGTCCGTGCCCCCGAGCGCCTAGTCCAGTCGATCAAACTGTAGATCGACGATCATCGTCCTAAGCGACTCACCGCTTACTTCGCAAAACTCTGCGATCGCTGTCCAAAGATCCCAGCCACCTATCGGCGTCTCGTAGAGCATGATCGCCGGCACCTCATACTCGCCCACAGCGATCTGATCCTCCCTGCCAAGGCGATGAGCCTCAAGGGCCTCAAGATGTCGACGCACCTCTTCATTCGTCACTGTCGTAGCCGCAGTGAAGTCGTCCCATCTCAACCATAGACAACCCATCGAACGAGCGTTGTACGAGTCCTTAACGCATCGCGCTCGCTCGATAACTGCGCAGATGAATAACCGACTCTGAATGTCGAGCCGACTAAGCCGCTCACCGACGATGTTAATATCGTCTACAAGCTCCCGCGTTTCGCTGGGGGTGTACGACCAGCCCAGAACGCGGCACAGCCTCTGTACCGTCGACGCCTTCCCGAGTGTTTTGCGGCTCGTTTGATCAACATAGGCGCGATACATCCGCATTCCGGGGTCGCTGAAATGCGCCTCATGCTCCTGTTTCATGCGGGTCAAACGCTCAATCGGGAATGCGTTGACGTCGTTGGTCTCGACGTGGTGAGCGTAACACATCAGGATAAGGTTAGCTGCCGCGGCCCGCTGTTCGTTTGACATATCTTTGTCGAAACGCTCGCCACGTACGCCTGCGATGTGGCATATTTGGCCGATGAATTGCCCTGTTTTGTTTATCATCATCTGCTGGCAACCCGGGTACGCGCAGACGTTGCCGGATTTGGCAAAGAGCTCCCGCAGAACCTCTTTAGAGTGAGCTAATCGTTTAGGTTCTTCGTTGGCCATGTTCAGTCCATTGGTGGGTTGGTGGAAGACATATGTGCACGCCGCGCGCGAACTCAACGTCTATGGAAGGGTCCGTTCCAAATTGCCGGTATGTCACCCGGAAGGGGTCGGTACCGCGCTAAATGTCGCTGGTGCTCCTCAGAGCCCGCGTGCGGCTTCATACTATTGGGGATGGGCCGCTTTCGGAGGGATCGGACCATTCGCGGATCAGGTGTGAACCGCCAAATCTGGTCGGGGTTTGCCCCTTGCATTTCAATGCTGGAGCGACAGCTTTCCGCCATTTGTATTTCGTGACCTGTCATTCCGAAGTGTCCGCCAACTTCGGTCAATCCGGGTCACAGATTGCGTTGGTGAATGTACGGCGGCTTAGGCCGTGCGAGTGATCCGAAACGGACTTACCGGATCGCCCCCTCGGGCGACGCCCAGCAATCGAAGGGGCGAGTTGGCCTACTACCGAGACCGGTGTTTCGAAAATGAGCGTTTTCAATACAGGGATTTGGGCCGTTTCGAAAAGTAGCTTGCTCTCAGTTTCGATACAGCGCATAATTCGAGGCACATTTTCGATACAGGTGTGTCATGTCGCGCGTATTTGCATATTGCCGTGTCAGCACGGTTGACCAAACCCACAAAAATCAGGTTCTCGAAATTGAGGCTGCCGGCTTCAAGCTCGAGTCGAGACGCGTCATTGCAGAAACGGTTTCCGGTTCGACGCCAGCAATGGAGCGGGAGGGCTTTCGCAAGCTGATCGATCGACTCGACTGGCATGACGTGTTGGTCGTAACCAAGCTCGACCGACTGGGTCGTAACGCGATGGATGTGCGCGCCACGGTTGAAAAGCTCGCTGAGATGCAAGTTCGGGTTCACTGCTTGGCGCTTGGCGGTGTAGACCTTACCAGCGCTGCCGGCAAAATGACCATGGCGATGATCGCCGCTGTGGCGGAGTTCGAGCGCGACCTTTTGGTCGAACGAACACAAGCGGGCTTGTCGCGCGCGAAGGCACAAGGGAAGAAACTTGGACGTCCCAGTGCCTTGACGGGCGAACAGCAGGAAACGGTCCGCCGGCGACGCAAGGAGGGGGCGTCGCTCGGTGAACTCGCCAAGGAGTTCGGCGTTAGCCGTTCCGCAATTCAGCGTGTTGAACGGACGCAATGAGAAGCGACTACGCGACAACTTGTTGGGTCCTGACTGTCCGCTTCTGGCGGTGTAATGCGAAGAACGGACATTGATATACCCTGATAGCGTTCGCCCGCCTTTATGCTCTGCCAATTCGTCGACGAACATTGTCGTCTGTATCATGCCACTCAGCATCGCGGCGGTATCCGTCAGCGATATTATAGAGCATCCGCGAAGTAAACGGGTGCTTTGGCGCAAGAGCATCGGCCCAAGCTCGATATTTACTTTCCAAAGCGCGCTCCTGATCGCCGCCATGCCCTCGGAAAACGACCCCACGAGAGTTATAGACGCCCAACTCCATGCCGCGTGAGATTTGCTCTGTGCCTACGCTTTCCAAGGCGATTCGAACCGCTTCATGCGGCCAAATGCCATCCTTGCCAGGTTGACACCTGCCTAGAAGTTGGCCGATGCATTGATCCCCTATTTCGCCGCGAGAAAGGTCGGCCAATTGCGCCCGAACCTCTTTGATCCAATGTATCAAGGCAGCGACGTCGATTTCTCCCGCATCGTTCGATCCCGGCGTTCTCCGAATATAATTTAGGACACGATATACGTTGTGGAAGATGGCTTCCTTGTTCGCGTCTTCCGGTATTTGAAACTGTTCAGGATCAATTCGTTCATCTTTCCGCTTATACATCAGCGCGATTAGCTGGACGAATGAGGCCGGCTCACTCGAAATCTTTTTCTCTAGATTGGGGATGCCATAATCGTTGTGAGTCAGAGGATCGACCAACGCCACCTCAAGCGAAGCCATTTCATCTATTGTCAGCTCGCGAGATGCGTTCAGATGCTTCATCGCGTCAGAGAGGCGGTATCCATCAAGCTGGTAGGTTCCTTCTTCCTCATCGCCGCCAGCGACCAGTGATCGCATCAACTTCGCCAAGGTCGGTCCACCCAACTTTTCAACCTCGAAGCGGATGCTGCAAAAGGCTGCACGAGGCCGATTTGCCCTTAGCAGCTTGTCGACCATCTCCTGCATCTCATCAGCTTCAAGCCGCCAAGCGTTCGGGACCAATTCCCGCCAATATCGTGCGATTAGATCTGGCCTTTGCTCCTCCAGCATTCGCCACGTTGCACTGTTCACGGGGCAAATCTGGAACAGGCGAATTGCTGCATCGTCGTTGACGGGCAAAATACCGTCCTTTGTTGCCATCACTTGCGACGCATATTCGAGTGCTCCAGCTTCCCCATCTCTGTTCAACAAGCCGTTTGCACAGGTCATTCGCTTGGCACGCATTTCCGTGTCGTCGTTCGAGATTAACTCACGAATCAAGTCGATGGTCTGCTCAGCATTTATTGCTTTCGATAGATGCCAGCCGACTGCATAGCTAGCGTTCCCGTTGCTCAGAAGGTCCAAAATGCCGACGATACCTCGGGCGGCAAAAACTTCAGCCATCGCAGCATCGCGCATATCAGCGATGCGCTTCTCGCGCTTTTCGTAGTCAAACTTTTCATCGTCGAGCTCGACGCGAGATTCGTGAACCCAACTTTCCGCGAAAAGCCATCGGTGTTTTTGCACCGGGTCATCGGGTTGAAGCCGATCGGCGAGATCGCACAAATATTTTGAAATCCTGCCGGCGTTTTTGGGCGGCTTTTTGCCAGTAGAGTATCCCAGCAATCGAAGCGTCTCGCTAAGTTCAGATTTGGCATCGTCGCCGGGTTTTGCCGCCAACCACTCCTCAATCTTGACAGTTAGCCGCTGCTGATCCGTGTCACTCAGTTGATCAGCGATCTTCAACAATTCTCCGATCTTTTCTGTGTCTGGCGCGGTCCACGAAAGCATGAGGTCCAGCGCAGCATCGCACATCTTATACATCTCGACGTCGGTCATGCGGCGTGGCCCTGACCGCATGATCGAACGATAGGTTGGACGTGAATTAGGCGTTGCCATACGGTGATGCTCGGCAACCTGAGCCAGACAAATGCACCACCCAACCTCGGGACTTTGAGCGACAATCACTTTCAACGCCGCGATGCGTCCATCAATCTCCACGCAAGTTTCTGGGTGCCAGCAACTCACGAGGGATTCTAGCGAGTTTTCCGGCTTATTCATGTAGTTGTCGTTGATCGGCACTTCGCTCAGTGTCGTCAAAATCCGCACAACCCGCAAATAATGGACGGGGTCCCAAGCAAGAAGTTCCAGAGCCCAAAGCAGGCCAGTGCGGTCTGGGCTGTCGAAGCCCCCCGGTGAAACTGGTCGAAGCATCAAAAGAGTTTGGGGATCCGCCTTGGCGAGATCGGCTTCGATAGCGGTCAAGAAACTGCTTGGAGATGCCTCGGCTAGTGACCGCATGTCTGAGGAGAGCGCAACCAGATTCCGGTATGGCTTTCCCAAGAGCAACCGTTCCACAAGCCGGTCAACTCGCGGGGCGATCTTGTCCAGCCTGCCTTTAATTAGCTCGTCGCCATATACTGCAAGCAGCACCAGCATGTCGCCAATCGCTTGACGCAGTGAACCCGAAATCTCGCGCTTTTTTCCGTAAATGCCTGCCGACCATCGCTTGTCAGGTTCGAGATCAAGGGCCGGATCGTCCTCTGAAAGGATGAACTCAGCTTCCTTGAGAAACACCTCAATATCGGCGTCCAGCAGGCTGGAATGCACCGCAAAGAGAGCATCTCTTCGGCATACGATGCCTCTGTAATTGCCAATCGCCCAGACGGGCGCATCAGGCAATGCCAAGAGATCGAGCATGTCCCGTTCAACCTGTTCGTAAGGCGTGCCTTGCGCTAAACTCGATACGATCGTTCGGTCCCATTCATTCGATTTGTTCCAGGCCCCCGCGAGCAAGATCGGGATGAGCTTGCGTGTGAGAGCACTTCCCTCCTTGGACCAATCGGGATTTTTCAATGCGGGAAGCGTGGAGAGATGCCGACGCAAAATTGTCGGAGATTGGGCGGTCTGTGCGCTCAGCGCGGACACCTCTTCATGGGCATAACCCATATCCTCAAGGGCCAATCTAAAAGAGTCATAGTCAGCTTGGTCTAGCTCTATATCTGTATCCTTCTCGATGCTTTTCTTAGTGCGAACCGCGGCGATGTGATGCGAGGCCAGATAGGGCCCCGCACCCTTTTCGACTTCTTCATTGTCGATGGCTATTACGCTTCCCATGGTCGCAGCGGCGGTGCGGCGAAGCGCATCAGGGGTCGAAGCAACTACGGCACTTTCCCTTACATGCCCGCTAAGGGCGCATGCCAGCCACGCCAAGCCCTCAGCTATTGAGTCCGCCGTCACCACAAGCGGTCGTCCGCCTGTATCTGCAAGCCAGCGATCTATTGTTGATGCGTTCGCTTTGATTGAGCCTTCAAATAGGCGGGGCGACAGTTCAGGTTTCGTTGCGCTCGCCCACTCTACCCAACAGCGATCAAGCGACCTTACGCCATCCGTGGACCGACCAATTTGTTCCGCAAACCAAATCTGTGTCGCCACGGACAATTCAAGCCACTGAGAAAGGTCATCGGCGTCATATGCACGCACATCCCGCCATTTTCCCGAGGCACGCTGAGTTTCCGCCCATGCTTCCTTTCCGGCCCATCGGCGCGGAGTCACATAGACAAAGGTGATATCCTTGCGTTTCTGCGGACTGAGCGCAGCTTCTCGGGCGCGAATATCGTCGTTGGGCTTTCCCGGCAGGTTTGCTGAATTACTCAGTTCCCAGCAGGACCTGCCAACGGGCACCTTTTCTGAGCCTAGCGAGCTAGTGGTTTCGCCATCCCAGCCATGCCGTTCGACTTCTTCTTCGCCGTGAAAATCTAGCCCTGTTAAATCGGGCGTGGTGGCGAAGGCTAACCGGCGAATGAGAAGAGGCAGCGCAGCTCGGGACGAAACACGTTTAGCAAGAGACCAACTTTCAATATCCGTTGCGCCAATGGTCAGGTATCCGGCGGAGTTCTTGGCTGCTTGTCGCGCCACCTCGGTTGAGCCATCTATCTGCGCCTGTAAGGCAAGCAGCTCTGCCGAAGTCGTTTCAAAACACCGCTCCAACCGTGCTGCCATATCTGCCGAGAGCTTTGCCTTACCCGTCAGAAACGTATGCAAAGTTTGCCGGGCTATCCCTAATCGGCGTGCGGCCTCAGCGACTGCCATCCCTGCCGGTATGACTTCGGCTTTAACGTAAGCGCCAACTGAAGAGTATCTCACCGCATGTCGTCCTGTGTCATGTCAACATGACACACTACGCCGATTCTTGAGGACGTCAACCGGTGGGCGGAGGAGCACCCATGCCAGATGACTGGTCCCGGCGCTCAATGTAAACGGGCGTGAACGAAAGGCAGGATTTAACGATCACTTAGTAGGCCGCAATTGGCAGCTTTTATGGCGGGCGCCGCCGGAAACGGGCGCATTGTGGGACGAAGCTGCCAGTCGTGATCCGTCACGAGAATGCGGCGTCGGTTGGAGCCCGTTCAGCCTGCTTCGCAAATTATGGAATATGTCGTATGTTAATGGGGTGAGACACTCGGGACACATAGGGCAATGGGTAATAGGAAGGCCAAGACTACTTCGGTGACAGCCCTCTGCATTTTTTGCGACAATCATGTCGGCCCAGGAACCAAGCCCGAACACATTCTCCTCGATGCCCTGGGCGGCCGGAAGACGACAAAGAAGGCCGTCTGCAGCAGTTGCAATCAAACATTCGGCAGCGAGATCGACGGCGCGCTCCCCGATCAGTTGCGGGTATTACGAAACATGTTCCAGATGCATGCCGGCAGCGGACAAGCTCCGCCCGGCCTCCCCAGGATAAGCTCGGTCACGGGGTCAGTCAGCTTCGATTCTGACGGCACACCTAAGCGCGTCGGTGGTAAGCCCTTTACGGCTGTTCCGATCTCGAATGGAAGATGGAATTTGAGCCTCAACGTCTCGAGCCCAGCGCAATTGAGGAAATATGTCCCTCACGCGGCTGCGGCTATGGGGATGAGCGAAGATCGGCTTTGGTCACAGATTGAAGGGCGCGAGGCCTCGATCAAAACCGAATTCCTTGAACCGGTCCACGCCCAGCTCCAGTGTGGTGGGGCCGAAGCGCTACGCTCGATGACAAAATCCAGCCTAGCTTTGCTGGCGACACTGGTTGGAACGAAGCCACTGCGCGGACCCTCATTTGCAGCCTCCCGCGATTTCGTGTTGCAGGGAAGCAGGGATTTTCTCGAGCACCGCACAGCGATAGATGCGCGCCAGCTCCCATCTCCTGCTTATGAGCATCTTGTCACTGCCCATGGTCCGATGTTCAACCTCATCTATGTCAGAAGTGACGGTCGAGGGAGAACATTAGCCTATTTCCACCTTTTCAATCTCTTCTCGTGGCAGATCGTGCTGGCTGAGGCAGATGGTCCAACAAATGTCGGGATTGCCCTAGCCTCCAACCCGCTGGAGCCAGCTCAGTGGGATGACGAGGTCGCCCCAAAGGCCCATTTCGATTTCGACTGGCTGAATGAGCCTGACGACAGCGATCAGGTCGGCACAGGATTGGCGCGTCTTTCTGCGATTATGGAACTTTATCAGGATGTGAGCCGCAAGCGAACGATCCGTAAAGTCATCACCGAGACTTTCGGGAAATATTACGCCGAGGGCGAGATGATCACAATGGACGAGAAAGGAAAGGCAGCCATCGCTGAGGTCAGCCGCGCACTCACGGTCACTCTGATGCAGGTGGCAACAGAGCGAAAATTTCTCCTGACACGCCCCGATCCTACACACGGCTAACGATCTCTATCCGACTACTCATACGACCGCTCGTATGAGTAGTCGCTGCACCGCTCGCTGAAACCCCGATCTCGTCCGACAACCGCCACTCCGCTCAAAGAACTGCAATCATCCCGGCGAACGGTGGTGGCTCATGGTAGCCGCCAGACCCCGCTTACTGAAGTGCTCAATGTCCGCTTATCGCAGTGTTTCCGATTTCGGTCAGTCGCAAGTATCCCAGCCCTCGTCTTTCAGCAGTGGGGCGGCCGGGATGAATGTATGGCCGGTTCCGATGCCCTCACCAAGGGTCCCGAACTCCGGAATCAAGGCGAAAGTGAGGCCCCCCGCACAAGGTGATATTCATCTGCACCATTACGGGTCGACAAGTCATCGCGAATGGAAGATGAAATAAAAGTCTCGGGAGATATCTGCCCAATGCGCCTTAGACATTTTCTTGTGTTCTTGTTTCTCCTGTTGCTGACGGCATCTGCGCCTGCCGAAAAAACACTACAAGAACAGCGCGTTACTCAACCAGGACCTAAACCTTCCAGCCTGCCATCGCCCTGCGTCGGCGTTGAGCAGAGTCGGCTATCTTGCGATGCGATTCAAGCGCGCAACTCAGACAGTCAGGTGGTCATCGGCTGGATTCAGGCGTTTGGTTTGATCGCGTCGCTCGCATTTTCAGCAATTGCGGTTCGGGCGGCAGTTCGCGCAGCCCAACAGGCGGCTATAGGGGCCAGAGCAAGCATCGAGACCCTGGAAGAAACCAAGCGAATGAACGCGGCAGCAGTCCGGCCACACGTTAACGTGGAAGAAGCCTGGATCAACTTCGATAATCAACCTCCGAAGCCCGCCATCAAACTGGTCGTTCGCAATGCCAGTCAGTACACCGCCTATGGCTGGGAATGGCAGGGGCACATTCGCTTTCGCCTGCCTGATGTTGAGCAAGAACGGGTAGTCCCTCTCACTCCTTGGCTGAAGCGGGGTGCACGAGGCGTCGATATCCCTCCACCTGACCCACAACATATGATACCACACGTTGTGGGCCCAGCACTTAGCCAGGCGGAAATGGCGGCAATTTCTGCTTTGCATTTTCAGGAAGGGCTTACGGTTTTTTTGAAGGTATTTTCCCGCGCATTCGACATATTCGGCAATGAAGTAGAGGATGTGCAGGACTTCGTTTGCACGGCATACAATGCTTTAGCGGTCGGTGGCAGCAACTATCAGATGAAGCGGGTGCCACCCGGAACGCAGGTCCAAGGACAGGAAATCACCGTTCCTCGCCCACCAGCGCGTTAAGTCACCTACCAAATACTAGCTGATCACCAAAGGTCTAGGCCAGATGAACCAATAACAAACTTCGATGGACTGCGTCGAACACGGAAGCGTCGGGTGCCGCGGTGATCGCAGAATTACTCATTTCTATCTAGCGTTCGGCGTGGAGGCGATCAAAGCCTTTTCAAAACTTGAGCCGCAGCAGACGGACCAGCAACAAAAAGCGCAACCGCCGCAAGTCCAAAAAGACCGATCTTGATCCAAGACACATTGTTGTCTTTCGCTATCTGGGCACCGCGTTCAATATGATCTTTGAAGTCTTTTCTTATCCTATCTCTCTCCTCAGAGTTTTCTGCATTTTCCATGGCCTTCGTGTAGAAGTCGGTACCCTTATCAAAGCTTTCAAAGAACCGATTCTGAGTCGATTCCATACCTTTGCTTGTGGAATTCAGCGATTTCGCAACACCCGCAAGGGGCGACGCAACGCCAGCTGCTCCGGAAGCTACCTCGGCAATATCATCCAGGCTCACTTGAATATCTTTACTGCTCGGAATGACGCCGACTTCCGACGGCTTTGCTTCATTTGCCATTTTCGCTCCGAACACATGCTTCGCGCCGCGCTTGACGTAAAAATGTCTACAATCTTATCTGGTCTGTCGCAACACCGTCATCGGCTTGCAGGCTAGCCTCGCTAGCCTAACGTTATGAACGAAGGTGGGGTTTCGGGGACGAGATTTTGGAATATGCACGACTGCTGTGAAGGCGATGGCCGTTGCAGCCCTGCATATTGAGGTCGGTGGCACCTCGCCCCCTTCAGCGGCTGGAGCGCGATACATCGAGTGGAAATGAAGCCCAGACGGGTTATGCAGTCGTGATCGACTTTCAAATCGAGGCAAGCGAGGCCGTCGGGGTTCGGTTGGCCTGAGCGGTTCATATTGATGCGCTGAAGTTCGCATCAAATATTATGGCTCTAATTATGGCAATCGTCATTATTTTCAGATTATCATTTTATTTCAAATAAAATTTTATCCCTCCGTCTCCGCCATTCCATTCTTCAAAACAGCAATTTCCCCGACGACAATGTCAGAGATTTTAAGCGGCTCATGCCGCCGCTCTGGTGTGCGATTTCATGGAACTCCGCGCGAATCGCGAGGTGGATGGCATCGGGTTCGTCACCGGTAGTGACCTTGGGTGCCCCGCGCGCATAGCACGGCCTTTGCCAGGCAGGCATGGCGGCGCGGCGGCGCACCGATAAGACGCGACATTCCTTGCCGTACGGCCAGCGGCCGACGCCCGGCGCGGTATCTGGGAAATACCGCGCCGGAGCAGGTCAGAACGAGTAGGGCACGCCGTAGTACCCGTAGAGATCACGGCCGTAGGATTGGTCGAACACCGGTTCGCTGTTCTCGTCGTAACGCGGAGCGTTCTCGAGCAAATCCTTCGAGATATCGACTTGATAGCCACCCTTGTCGGTATCGTAGGTCAGCATGTCCCAGGGGATGGGATAATAGTCGCTTCCGATCCCCAGAAAGCCGCCGAACCGCAACGCGGCGTATTCGACCTGGCCGGACCGCTTGTTGACCATGAAGTTGTAGATCGACCCGAGGTTATTGCCCTCGCTATCGTAAACCGAAGTCCCCTCGACCTTGTTCGAGGAAATGATATCGCTGGTCTCGTCGAGTTCAATTTGGTTTTCCATGGCAATTTCTCCATAAGAGCCAAATATTTAAACTCTTCAAGTGCGGTATTTATCCCGCTCTATCGCCATATCGTTGCCTGTGTCAGACCAGTTGCAGTTCCTGTTCTCATACTGAAATCGCTCCGGTGATCCATATTGCCGAAAGAGCAATTATTGCCATAAAAAGACTGATCCCCAGCACCCAGCGTACTATGTTTGGGCTCGATCCGCTGCGAACCTCTTCTGTATTCAGATGAACCTCATCCCCGCGCTTTCGCATGGTAATCTCCTCGATATCGCATTTCCTTTGGAAAGACGTGAAATCGATACGTGCGGATAAAAGTTAAGTTCCCCGTTTCGCTTTTCTGCATCACGGCGCGATCTCGCTTCGTTTCGCCGCGCGATGCAAACATAAGCAGGAATTGAAGGAACCTTAGCGCGGTGCCGGGTTTGAAATTGCAACAAGCACGCCGAGCGCAGGAGGCCAGAATGGCGACAGTCCCGGAATCCCCACCCGACACCGATATCCCGGAATCTCCCCCGGAAACGCCGCCCGATCAGGTTCCGGGCGAAGTACCCAACGAACAACCGGACAGGATAGACCCGGGCGTCCAGCCGCCAGAGGCCCCTCCTCCGGCGCAGCCATAACAAGCACGCAGCCGCCAATGCGATGACCCGGCTGGTTCACGGGGGGTTTCGCCCTCGTGGACCAGCCGGCCCCGCGCACCGGGCGTGCCCGGCGCGCCACCATGGCGGACGCGTCAGTCCGCCCCCTTGTGTTTCGCACGAGACTTCTGCCCGCCACCGGTCTGCTTGTTCACCGTTGCCCAGGCACGCCGTTCGGCCTCGTCGCGATCCGTTCCGCGCTCTTCGTACCCCTCTTCGATGTGGCGGGCCTGGCGCTTCTGCTTGTCGGTATAGCTCGATTTGTCACCCTGAGGCATGATCCTCTCCTCCGAGACTGCCGGACGTGC
Organism: Novosphingobium sp. UBA1939; assembly: GCF_002336885.1. Taxonomy (NCBI): domain Bacteria; kingdom Pseudomonadati; phylum Pseudomonadota; class Alphaproteobacteria; order Sphingomonadales; family Sphingomonadaceae; genus Novosphingobium; species Novosphingobium sp. UBA1939. The sequence goes on from NZ_DDFB01000063.1 coordinate 37,909, forward strand.
CGGCAATGCTCATTTGACGCTGATAGTGCTGAGCCTGTCGCTATGGTGCTGCACGACCGTGGCGATGCGGCCAGCGGTAGCCTTGAGATCCGGAACCGTGCCGTTGGCCGCGTAATCCGTGTGAAGACTCAAGGCCATTGCATGGGCCGTGCGTTGCGCGTTCAGATAGACCCGGTCCGCGTCGGTGCCGGAGGTCTTGCGGATCGCATCGATCTGCCCTTGCTGATCGGGATCGAGAGATGCCGGCGGCACTTCCAGACCAGCTTTCCTGGCCGCCGCCTTCAGTTCATCCGAAGACTTCTGGTGGTCCGCGACCATCATGTTCGCGAACGCCTTGACGTCAGCGTTGCCGGTCTTCTCCAGGATCGCTTTCGAACTGTCGATCTCGAACCGGTCGCCCGCCGCCGCCCTTGCCAGATAATCGGCGGTATCGACCACCGCCGCCGCGGCCGGGACGCCGCTTTCGGCGGGCGTGGTGGTTACCGCCATATCGTCGGCCGGTTCGGTGGTGACGACGGCGGGCTTGTCGCACGCGGCCAACGCAAGCGCGGGAACGAGTGCAAGGATAAGTCGTGTCATGGAAAACTCCTGGTTTCGAGAAAGGACACCGGCCCAGCGCATTGAGGACGAGAGGAGGTCGGAGCGATGGTATTGCTGCTGTCAGCCATGTCTCTTCCCTTCCATCAGCATTGCCCGCCTTGGCGCGCACGCCCCGTGCGGCGCGCCTCTCGTGGGAAGGAAAGGGTGCGAAGGCTCCGTTATGTCCCCAAACCTGTCACAGGTAAGCGAACCGGTGGCCGGTCCTTCGTCAGGAGCGTCTGGACGGCCTGCGGCGTCCGCCGCTAGGTCCGCTTGAGCAGATGGTCGACGGTATCTTCGGTCGTCGCCTGTTTCCCATCGCGCAATCCGCACTCGCGTTCCAGCGCATCGCGCAGGGCGGTGATTTCCTCATCCGTCAGGTGTTCGATGCCCACGAACCCCTCGCGCGCCTTGTCCAGCGCGCGCAGCAATTCGTCCAGCTTGGCCTGCATGGCGCTCGCATCGCGATTCTGGCTGTTCTGGATCAGGAACACCATCAGGAACGTCACGATTGTGGTGCCCGTGTTGATGATGAGCTGCCATGTGTCGGACCAGCCGAATACCGGCCCCGAAACACCCCATACGATGATGGTGCCCAGCGCTATCGCAAAGGCCACGGGACGCCCCATGGCGGCGGAGATGGCGGACGACCATCGGGTGAAGAACTTGCTCATCGTTCCCCTTTCGCAGATGGACGCGGATCGCCCTCTATCTCGGGAATGCCGGACCGCGCGTGACGGGCATCCAACGGCCAGCGATCGGCCTCGATGGCCGGTAGCGCTTCGAAGGCAGCGCGCGGGATGGAAGCGATCACCTTCCCCTCCGCATAGGCCAGACGGTCAACCGGGAAGCGGCGCAGGACTTCCCCCACGCCGGCGACACCACCATCGGAAACCACCAGGTAGGCAATGCTGCCATCCTCGACGCTGCCCATGGCATCGATCACGGGACCGAGCGCCGTGCCCCCGCTGTCCACGACCGAAGCACTGAGCAGATCCTGAAAGGAAAACAGGCTGGCATCGGATCGCGACGCGCTGGCCTTTGCCGCGCGCCGGGCCGCTTCCGCGTACCGCGCGCGCCCCAGCCATCGCCACACGCCGATCACATCGACCACGAGCAGAAATACGTTGGTGAGCAACAGCCCCGTCTGATCGGCCTGCAGGGCAACGATGCACCAGGCGCACGCGCCGACGGCAAACACGGCGAATCCCGCACCGGTCAGGCGCGGCCCCAGGTTGGCCGCAGTCATGACCGCGGCAATCATCGTCGCGATGGGCGCTAACCAACTCGCAAGCTCTGCCATTGCGCATCCCGTGTCGAATGAAGTTCGGATAGATGCAACGACGGCTGGTGACACCGGTTCCGCCCTAACGCCCAAGACAGTGAACCGGGCGCGGAAAGACTGTCATGCGTTATGACCGGGAACCCGCCGCCACGAATTGCTTTGAAGCATCAAACAGCATGGGAGATTGATCATGCTCGCCTTCAAGATGATGTTCTCGGTACTGAAAATCGCATCGACACTGGCCGTCGGCTACACGGTGTACCGCATGTTCACGGCGCGGCAGGAACAGACCGAACCGGCGGCGTTCGCGCCGGGCGAAACCAGCGATACTTCGTCATCGCGTTTTGCCGACGTGCGCAACGCCGGCCCAGACAGCATGCGCAGTGACGTGGATGACTGGGACAAGGTGGACCAGGCCGCGGATGAAAGCTTCCCGGCCAGCGACCCGCCCGCCTATTGAGGAACGCCGCAGTTTTGCGGAGGGCGATGGCCTGACCCGAAAGGTCAGGCCATCGTGGCCAGAATATCGTCGATAGCGATGGTCGCGAAGCCAACCACGCTGTCCGATATCCCGTAAGGTATGAGAAGATGATCTCCCACCGGCATCATGCCGCACGTATAGACCACATTGGGAACATAGCCCGCCCGGTCGGAATTTTCGGCGGTTAGTACCGGCTCCGGCGTTCGCGCCAGCACCTTCGATGGATCGGCGCTGTCCAGAAGCACCGCGCCCAGCGCATATTTGCGCATCGGGCCAACGCCGTGGGTCAGCACCAACCACCCCGCCTTGGTCAGCACCGGGCTCCCGCAATTGCCGATCTGGATGAATTCCCAGGCGAAGCGCGGCTCCATCAGCAGCACGCCGTCATCGTCCCACTGATCCAGTTGGGGTGAACGCAGCAGGTAGAGATTCTTGCCGTCCTGGCGGCCGATCATCATGTACTGCCCGTCGATCCGCCGCGGGAACAGGGCCATCCCCTTGTTGCGCCCCGCGCGCCCCTCCACCGGTTCAAGAGAGAAGGTCTTGAAATCACTGGTCCTCAGCAATTCGGACCGGATCGACTGGCCGGAATAGGCGGTGTAGGTGCCGATCCATTCGGCTTTCCCGTCATCATCCTCGAACCGCACCAGGCGCAGATCCTCCAGCCCGTTGCGCTGCTGCTCGGTGACCGGGAAGATAACCGAATTTGTCAGCGTGCTGTCCATATCGCGACTGATCCACGCGCGCGCGCCTGGGGTGTCGGGAGGGGGCGGATTGCCCTCTCCGGTGATCTGCCGCATCGCCGTCGCGATATCGCCCTGGGGCCACAGCGCAAACGATCCATCGGGCCTCGCGATCCCCTCGCGAAACGCAATCGTGCTGATGTGGCCTTCGCCCACGGCGCGCAGGCTGAGCACGAAGCGAACGGCGCCCTCCTCCAGCCCCGATTGATCGGGATGCGGGACGATCGACGGGTTCATCAGCGCGGCGGCGGCGTAAGTATATTCATGGCAGAAGTACGCCGCGATCAGCCGCTGGCGATAGCCCTCGGCAATGGCGGGCAGCCCCAGAGACGTTTCGAGCTGGGCGTACCGTTCATCAAGGACGTTCTCGATGTGCCAGTGGCGCGCCGAGAAATCCGCCAGAACCCGCTCGTATTCGGCTTTCGCCCGGTCGCCGGGAAGCGCCAGGACGTTGGCTACCAGCCGGATGGCCCGGTCCTGCGGCGCGTTGCTGGCCTGCCATCCCAGATGGAATGGACGCAAGACGACGCGCGCAGGATCGGGATGAAGTCTAATGTCGCTGATACGAAGCCGGTTCGGTACTGGTCCTGCCTGCAAGATTTCGTCCTTCCACTGTGGCAATGAGATCAGAGAGCGCACGGCTCGCCAGATGGTAGGCGAGAACCGACTCCGCCCCGCAGTTGCGGTTGACCCCGCGCGGAGTCACGCCGTCGCGGCACCGGCCCGAAGCCGCGTCGCCCAATGCCACGTTGCGGTCGTTGGCGCCCTCGAACCACGCGAAAGCGGTGCGCGCCGACCTAATCCACTTCACGTCCTCGCCGATGAAATAGGCCGTCCGGGCCGCGTCGACGGCCGCCCATGCTTCCAGAGGCTGCTGGTCGAACGGCAAGACCGTTGCCGGCTTGCCGAAGGTTTCCGAACCGACGGGGCGGAAATGGCCCCGGCTGCCCGTCTGGCATCGCATAAGCCAGTCGAGCGCTTCCAGCGCCGCCTGCACCCAATCCGCGCGTTGGTGGGCAAGGCCGGCTTCGATCAGCGCCTCGCAAATCCTCGGATTGTCGTAGGCCAGCGCCGGCTCGAACCACACCCATTCGGGACGCCGCGTGCGTTCCAGCATCGCCATCAGCACCGGACCGCCCTTATCCAGAAGATCACCGGCCTGCTGGTGTGGGACGCCCGCGCGCAGCAGCGCGGCTTCTCCCAACATCGCGAAGCAAAGGGTCCGCAAAGGGCTTTCGGAAGAGACGCAACGCCTTGATCGCAGGAACGTCTCGACAGCCCATTCGCGGATATCCGCGTCGGGCGCGCATTCCGCCGTATGCCCCAGCGCCCACAGCGTCCGGCCGTTGGAATCCGCCGATCCCCGATCTTCGAGCCACCGGCGATCGAAACTCATGAAATTGCGGAAGCAGCGTTCTTCCTCGTTCCAGGCATGGGCGATGAAGCTGGCGTAGGTCATCGACCAGCGCAGCCGTTCGCCCGCCGGCAGATCGCGCGCCACGTTCATCAGCATCAGCGCGCGCGCGTTGTCATCCAGGCAATATCCGTGGCGGCGGTCGGGCACGATGCCGAGCGAATGCTGGTAGATGCCGGTGCTGTCCGACATGGCGAACACGCCTGCAAGGGCCGGCTTCTTGCCCGGCGCGACCTGAAGCGGCTTGGCCGGCGGCGCGGCAACGCGCAACACAGCCTGCGCCATTTCCGCCACGCGCGGCCAGATCGCATCGCGCCCTTTGGCATAGGCGCGCCGCTTGATCGTTTCCAGGGTGGTGGCATCGGCCAGCAGATCGATCACGGCCTGGGCGATCGCGTTCGCCGAGCCCGGTTCGACCAGCGTACCCACACCGTCGGCCAGCAATTCGCGCGCATGGGAAAAGGGTGTGCTCACCACGGCCTTGCCCAAGGCCACGGCGTAGCTCAGCGTTCCCGACGTGGATTGCTGAAGATTGGGATAGGGAGTCAGGAAAATGTCGCAGGCTTCCAGCTGGTCGAGAAGCTCGTCCGTTTCCAGAAACCGGTCATCCCACTGGATATGGTCAGCCACGCCCAACCGCTGCGCCAGTGCCTGCAAGGCGTGGCGATAAGCCTCTCCCTCCCGCGCCACAAGCGCCGGGTGGGTCGCACCCACGATGCGGTACACAGTGTTCGGATGCCGCGCCAGGATTGCCGGCATCGCCTCGATCACCTGCTCGATCCCCTTGCCGCTTCCCAGCAAGCCGAACGTCATCAGAACGCGCCGGTCAGCGAGGTCCAGACATGCCTTGGCAGCCGGCTCGCGGCCGAACGGACGATCGGGAACGCCATGCGGAATCACGGTCACGTTGCGGGCATCGTACAGGCTGGCGAGCAGGTCGCGCGCTTCGTGCGACATCACGATGACCGCGCTGGCACGATCGATAAGATGTTGCAGGACCGAGCGCTGGCCGGGAGTGGGATCGCGCAGAACGGTATGCAGCGTCAGGATCACGGGCGCGGCGACGCGATCGACGAGATTGCAGATGTAGTTGCCATCCTCGCCGCCGAATATGCCGTATTCGTGCTGTATCCATACCGCGTCGGTGCCGCTGGCGTTGATCCTGTTCGCTGCCGCCTCGAAGTCTTCGCTCGCGCCCTCCCCGATCGCCATGCAGACTTCGCTGCCATAACGCTGGGGCGCCCCAGGCGAATCCATGGCGAAAATATCGATCGACATACCGGGATCGGCCGCTTTGAGGCTATCCACGAGATCGCTGGTAAAGGTCGCGATACCGCACCGGCGGGGCGGATATGTTCCAATGGCGGCCACGCGATACCGGTGCTGGTCCGGATGGCCCTGACAGAAGCTTTCTACCGAAATATCGCCGGCAGCCCGAAGTTCTTCGATTTTGGCATATTTCAGCATCTATCCGCCTTTCATTGTAACTGTTTATGAAAGCGGATTCCCCCTCGAGTGTTTCCAGGGAAAGAAACGGCTCACGGCGCCAAAACAACGCTTCAGCGCGCTTGCAAGTACCGGCCCCGCCAATCGCGCGATCGCCCGTTCTTCTTTTTGCAAGTCAATGCGCAATTCAAACACACATGTAAGTAAACGGGAAATTCCCGCGTTCCGTTGTGATTGATGGTCGACCCGGATCTGCCTTCCGGTCCGGCGAAACCTTGGAGCAGGATCATGCAACGGCATACCACGAGCAACGAAGGCAAGGTCGGCGAAAGCACTGCCGAACAACAGGGCAAGGCATCGGCGGCCCACATGGCCGAAAATCAGGGAGCACGTGCGACGGGACGACTGGGCCAGGAGGAAGCGCTCGCGCGGGCGCCGCGGTGGCAGCCCGTCTTTGCGGGATCGGATCGCCTTGCGGGAAAGGTGGCCTTGGTGACCGGCGGGGATAGCGGCATCGGCCGCGCGGTTGCCGCCCTGTTCGCGCGCGAGGGAGCGGACGTGGCGATCGTCTACCGTCACGATAGCACCGACGCCAGCAACACGATTGAAATGGTTGTGGCGGAAGGCCGGCGGGGCGTCGCCTTGCAGGGCGATGTCGGCGACGCGCAATTCTGCGAACAATGCGTGGCCGAAATCGTCAACCGCTTTGGCAGGATCGACATTCTCGTCAACAACGCCGGCGAACAGCACCCAGCAACCGACATCCGCGATATCTCCTCCGCGCAAATGGAGCAGACATTCCGCAGCAACATCTTCGGGATGTTTCATATGGTGCAGGCCGTCGTGGATCATCTGGAACCTGGATCGGCGATCATCAACTGCACCAGCGTGACGGCCTACAAAGGCTCGCGCCACCTGCTCGACTACAGCGCGACCAAAGGCGCGATCACGGCCTTCACCCGGTCACTGAGCGAAAACCTCGTGGAAAAGGGCATACGGGTCAACGCCGTGGCGCCAGGCCCGATCTGGACTCCTCTGAACCCCGGCGGCGGCGCTGAACCGGAACAGGTCAGGTCTTTCGGAGAAGACACGCCGATGCGAAGGCCGGGCGAACCCAACGAGGTGGCGCCCTCGTTCCTGTTCCTCGCCTGCGCGGATTCCAGCTACATGAGCGGTCAGGTGCTTCATCCCAACGGGGGAACGATCGTCAACGGGTGATCCGAAAGGCCTTGCATGATCGCAACCGGAAACCAGCCGACGCCGTCGGCGTTGCATCGGCGCGACGCTCAAGGAACAGCTGAAGGGACCAGCAAGCATGTCAGGCCCACTTGCCCTGAAACTCCTGCAATATGCCGACCTGTCCTCGACGGACATGGCGCTGGTGGATGATCTCGTAGACACCGAAATCCGCACGGTGAAAGCCGGCGGCGATCTCGTGCGCGAAGGCGATCACATCCATTTCCTCAAGATCGTGCTTGATGGGTGGGGATGCCGGTACAAACTGCTGGAAAACGGAAGCCGCCAGATAGTGGCCTTTCTCCTGCCCGGCGACCTGTGCAATCCGGTTTTCCCGGTGGCTGGAACGATCGATCATTCCATTGGCGCCATCGACAAGATGCACTGCGCCCTGGTTCTGTCCGATGCCGTCGAACTCGTCCGGACCCAGTCACCCAGAATCCGTCTGGCCCTTGGCATCGAAGGAACCGCCACGCTCGCCATTCAGCGCGAATGGACGCGCAACGTCGCAGCGCGCAGCGCACGCCAGCGCATCGGCCATCTGTTTTGCGAGCTCGCGCACCGTCTGCGGGCGATAGGGGGCGCTACATCCGACGGGTTCGACTCGCCACTCACGCAGATCCACCTCGCAGAAGCCACAGGCCTTTCCACAGTGCATGTGAATCGCGTGATCCAGGATCTGCGCGCGCGTGACCTCATCCATTGGCAGGGAGGGCGCATCACCATGCCGGACCCGGCCGCGCTGGAGGCCTACTGTCATTTCCGGCCAAGCTATCTGCAGTTCGGGCGCTGACAGGCAAGCGGCCCGCAGGGCGTCCGTCGACTTCCCGGAACGCTTGGTCGGACTTTATCGCGCCAATAAACTTATGTGAATCCCCCAACATCCCGGTGGCGCACTGTGCAAATCAGAAAAATCCGGGATAGTATTGATGATAGAAGAAGCTTTATCCACGCGCGACGGCAATCGTGTCTTTCACAGGCACGAATATCTCGCGCGTCATGCCCAGAAAACGGACCATATTTTCAAGATTGAGGAAGGATGGGCTTGTCAGTACCGGTTGCTGATCGATGGACGCCGGCAAATCATTACGCTGTTTCTTCCCGGTGAATACTGCGAACCACAATGGCTTTTCCAAGGAACGGCGACGCTGCCCGTTGTCGCTCTGACGCGGCTACGCGCTCGATCGCTGTCCCTGACGGGTATTCACCGCAGAACCTCGCAAGAGGCCGATGGAATGACCAGCATACTGGAATCGCTGCTCACGGTCCTGAACCGCCGCGAACAGTGGATCTTCAATCTTGGCCGCCTATCGGCCACCGAGCGCCTGTGCAGCCTGCTGTGCGAACTGTTCGAGCGGCTGAAACGCACATGCCACGTCATAGAAAATCGCTACGTCATGCCCCTAACCCAATATGATCTGGCTGATATCGTTGGCCTGTCAGCCGTTCACGTCAATCGTGTGCTGCAGATGTTGCGGGCAGAAAGACTTATCGAATTGCATGGCAAAAGGCTGACCGTTCTCAACATCGACGGACTGCGCCGGCTGGCCGTCATGCCCAATTCGCAGCGCGCCACTGCTTGACGGATCGGCTTGCGGCGCACGGCGCCTGTATCGGTATCCTGGCCGTCGCCTACTGGATGGGGCTTCCGATGGCGCAAGACCTCAGTTGCTGGCGCCACCGCTGGCGTCGGCATCCGCAGCCGGCATGTCGGATGTCGAGAAACCGTGCAGGCCCAGTCGCCATTGGGCCGCGATCACCGCGCCCTTGGCTGGCTGGATCAGCGCAATCACCATCGCCGCCACGATCGCGGGCCACAACGTCATCTGCACCCAAGCCGGCGGCGCGAAATCGAGTTCCACCGCGATGATCAGCGGCGCGACGAGATGGCCCGTCAACAGGATCGCGAGATAGGCGGGAAAATCATCCGCACGCTGGCACGACCAATCCTGCTGGCAATCGGGGCAGCGGTCCACGGGTTTGAGGAAAGCCCGAAACAGTTTCGCACGCGCACAGCGGGGGCAGCGACCGATAAATCCGCGCTTGATCGCCTGCGCCAGCGACGGGCGGACCAGCCCCGGCATGCCGCTGCCGTCTGCGGAGGCATGATCCAACGAAGAACCTGTCAAGTCAGCGCTCCCCTTCTCGTCTCCCCAAGCCGGGCAACCTTGCGCAACAGGGGAGAATGCTCGCGCTGTACGTCCCGGACCTGACAATGGCAACGCCGCGCGCCGGATTCGATCTCTGCGGCAGGATACGGTAGCATCGCTTGCCGGCTATGGACGGGAATGGAAACATTCCCCATCAAAGAAGGTGTTGCGGATCGCGAGCGGAGCGGCAAGAGGGACGGACATGACAAAGCCGAGCCAGACGCCCCCGCTTAATCCACAGGATCTCCCCGTCGCCGATGATCGGGAAGCCGAGGCGCTGCACATGATCCTGCAGGCCCTGCACCTTGGCCTGTGCCTGCGCTGGACCTACAATCGCACGGCGACACAGGTGGCGCCCCAGTTGCTTTATCGCCGCAATGGCAAGTTCTACTGCGACGCCGTCGCCATGGAGCAGGATGGCGCGGCCGTGCAGGAACCGAAACTCGGCAGCTTCCGCCTGTCCGGACTTGGCAAGCTGGTGCTGACCACCGAAACGGCGGCGCCATGGCCGGAACTCGACCTGGCGGATGCCCGCTACGAGGACGTTATCGCGACCCGTGCCGCGGTCTGATCCGCATATGCGGCGCTGACTTTCCGGGGCAAACCATTCAGAGCCACAGCCGGACGATGACGCCGCCCTTGAGCACAGGGTCTTGGCGAAATCACGCAACGGGCTGTCGCTGGACGCCTCGCCTTGGTGCTTGATCGGAGCACCCGCGTTCATGATCGCGCCAATGCCAAGTGCGCCCGGACACGCCATTCTCAACCGCGATCACCGGTGACTCCACTGCAACAGATATTCGGGCTTTGGCACCTCCTTGAGCATGGGCAGCTGTGTCAGCTTCCCATGCGGATCGGACCAGTTCGGGCCGAGATAACAGCCAAAACAAGGGGGTGAAACCGATGAGTTCAGGGAAAATGAGATTGGCGGCGTCGGCGGGCAGCCTGGCCATCGCGTTGGCGGCATTGACCAGCGGGACGAGCGCGATGGCGCAAGCCGCAGCCGACGACGCTTCCGAGACAGCGCAATCGGATACGATCGTCGTCACCGCAACGCGGCGCTCGGAATCGGTCCTGAAAGTGCCGGTCAGCGTCGCCGCGCTCAGCCAGCAGAATCTCGATGATCGCGGCATCCGCACCATTCAGGACATCGCGGCACAGACACCCGGCCTGAACATCGCGGCAAGCGCGGGCAGCGTCGGCGGCATGCGCGCTTCGATCCGTGGCATCAATTCCACGGCAGGCGCTTCCACCACCGCCACCTATATCGACGATACGCCGGTGCAGTCGCGCAACTCGGCGCTCAACTACTCCCTGTCCACCTTCCCGCGGGTGTTCGATCTTGACCGCGTGGAAGTGCTGCGCGGACCGCAGGGCACGCTGTTCGGCGCCAGCTCGATGGGCGGCGCGATCCGTTTCATCACGCCCGCGCCCAGTCTCTCCGGCACCAGCGTCTATGGCCGCGCATCCTTTGTCACGACCGACGGCGGCAGCCCGGGCGGCGAAGTCGGCCTGGCGATCGGCGCGCCGATCGTGGAAGACAAGATCGGCTTCCGCATCAGCGCGTGGTACCAGCACGAAGGCGGCTACGTCGATCGCGCCAGCTATCAGGACAAGAACAGCGTCCAGGACAACGCGGACAGCAGCAACACCTACGTGTTGCGCGCGGCACTGGCCCTGAAGCCGGCCGAATGGCTGACAATCACGCCTTCGATCTATTTCCAGGACCAGAAGATCAACGATACCTCCTACTACTGGAGTTCGCTGTCCGACACGCATGCCGGCGTATTCCGCAGCGGCTCATCGATCCCCCAGCCTTCGCACGATCGCTTCTGGTTGCCCTCGCTGAAAATCGTCGCGGATACGGGCGGGATCAACATCACGTCGGTTACGTCCCATTACGCCCGCGACGTGAACGAAATACGCGACCAGAGCCAGACCAACAACCTCACCACGTTCGGCCCGAAGTATCTCTTCACGACGGTGAACGGCTATAATCAGGTCATCGATACCTGGTATTCCCATACCAAGCAGCGTGATTACGTTCAGGAAATCCGAATTCAAAACTCCAATCCGTCTCGCTTCAACTGGCTGGTCGGCGGATACTATTCCCACAGCAAGATATTTTCCGATCCGGTGCTCAACAGCGCCTATCTGAACGATTTCACTCAGCAATATTTCGGGAAGACCGTCGCCCAATATTTCGGCACCGGCCTGGTGGACGGGCTCTATCGCTACACCGGTGTCGAGAATACGACGGAAGAGCAGTTCGCTGCCTTCGTCAATGTCGACTGGGAGTTCGTCAAAAACCTCAAGCTCACCGTGGGTGGCCGTTACTCCAGCAACAAGCTGGTTTACGACATCACCGAACGAAGCCCGACTTATGTTACCGGCGTTTCGCACAATGCCGGTTCGATCAAGGAAACGCCGTTCACGCCGAAGGTTTCGCTGTCCTACGATGCCGGCGAAAATCTCATGTTCTATTCCACGTATGCGCGCGGCTTCCGCACGGGTGGCGTGAACAAGGCCGTGCCCATGCCCGCCTGCTCGGCCGGCCTCGCCGCGCTTGGCCTCAACGGCACGCCGCCGACCTACAATTCGGACACGACCGACAGCTATGAACTGGGAAGCAAGGGGCGCATCGGCGGCGGCCTTCTCAGCTTCGAGGCCAGCGTTTACCAGATCAACTGGAACAACATCCAGCAGAGCATCCGGCTGACCTGCGCCTATCCGGTGACGCTCAACACCGGCCGCGCCCGCAGCCGCGGTTTCGACATCAACCTCAACATGCGCCCGACGAACAATCTGCGTCTGGGGATGACGGTAGGCTACAACAACGCGAAATACCTCGATACGCTGAAGTCGGGCACGAAGGCCACGGTCTTCGCCGGGCAGAAGATCGACGGCACGCCGTGGACCCTGAACGGCTTCTTCGAATACAGCTTCGTCTATGGCGGTCACGATGCCTACATCCGGGTTCAGGACACGTACAATTCGCGTCCGCAAGGCCCGTTCGGATTCCAGAACCCGATCTCGTCGGTCTATGATCCCACCCGCGTCACGAACGAGGCCATGAACAAGCTCGACGTGCGTCTCGGGCTCAAGGCGGGTGGGGTGAACTGGACGTTGTTCAGCGAGAACCTGCTGAACGCGCATCCGATTCTCAACAAGGCCAACCTCTATGCCTATGCGCCGTTCTTCACCGAACGCACGATCCGGCCCCGGACGATCGGTCTGATGGCCACGCTGACGATGTGATGGTTGACCGATGGCGGCGCCGCGCGTGCCGCCATCGGTTGCCCGAAATGCAGCCGGAACAGTTTGAAGCAAAAAAAGAGGCCGGGCACGCAGCACGCGTTGCCCGGCCTCTGGTCATTTAGGGGCTGCGCCCTCCCCCGGCTAACGCCGGACGAACGTCATCAGCGAGGTCACCCGCCCATCCTCGTCCTTCAGAACGGCGATGAACGCGGTACCGTCATTGGTAAGCCAATGTTCGATGTTGATCGGCGGGCGGGCGTTGCCGGAAAAGAGCATGCGGATATGCTCCACCTGCGGCCCCTTTCTTTCCAGCGTCGCGGTGCCCACTTCCCGGCCGCTGATCAAATCGTAGAGCGGAGCGGAAGTGCCATCGAGAGGCGCTTCGAAGCGCCCGCCCGAATGCACGCCATTGACCACGACCTCAGCGCTGTAGGCACGCTTGCCATCGTGATCGCTCATCGTCACGATTTCCTCCAGTTCGCGGTGAGGACCGGAACTGGACTTGTCGTAGACCCAGCGGCCGTCGAAGCCGGAGGCGGCCTGCGCTGACGCCGCGCCGGCGGGAACCGCAAGCGCCAGGGCCGCGGCTCCCAGGGAAAGCAGCGCACCGGTGCGGGCCGCGCGTGGCGCGCGTTGCCGGAACAGGCTCATTGTACGGCCTCCTTGCGGTCATAGGCGATGCGACCGCCCAGAATGGTCATATCGACCTTGATCTCGCTCAGCCGGGTCTTCGGCGTCTTGAGCGGATCGGCATCGAGAACGACGAAATCGGCGAGCTTCCCCGTTTCGATGCTGCCACGCGTCTTTTCCATGAAATTGGCTTCCGCGCCCCAGATCGTGAACATCTTGATGCCTTCCATCACGGTAATCGCCTCTTCGGGCTGGGTTATCGTGCCATATTTGGTGTCACGCACCACGGCGCGCTGGATGGAGAACAAAGGGTAGGTCGCGAAATTCTGGGTGCCGATCGTGTCGACGCCGCCCGGCGGGTGCATCCCGGCATCGATCAGCGTCCGCAGCGCGAAGAACTTCACGCCCGGTTCCTTCACATTGACGTTCGTCAGACGCCACAGGAACGCCGGCTGCATCGACGGAATCACGCCATCCGCCTTCATCCGCGCCAGACGCTGTCCCGTGCGTTCGTCCTGCACCAGGAAATGGCCGAAATGTTCGATGCGGTCCCGGGCGTCGGGCCGGGGGGCCGCCGCCTGCGCCGCTTCGAAAGCGGTGAGCGCCATATCCTGCGCGCGATCGCCGTTGGCGTGGATCTGCACCTGCCATCCGGCCTTGTGAGCGGCGACGACCTCGCTGGTGAGTTGGTCCTGCGTGAACGACGTGCCGCCCCTGTTGTTCGCGATCCATGTGGTGCCGGAACCGTTCCAGAACGGTTTGTAGACCGCCGCGGTCGTTCCCCAGACGCCATCGAGGACGAATTTGATGGCCCCGATCGACAGCATGTCGTTGCCCAGCCCGGTGTGCCAGCCCGTGGAGAGCATGCCGCCGGTCTGGCCGGGCTTGTTGAACAGCGGGTTCATTCTGACCCGGGCAGGCAATTTGCCCTCGTCCCGAAGTTCCTGATAGGCTTGGAACGTGTCCGGCCCGGTAATGGCCATGTCGGAAACGGTCGTGACGCCGCGTTCCAGATAGAATTTCTGGAGAATGTCTTCCAGCGCCTGCTTCTTCTCCGCATGGGTGAAAGTCTCGACGGGAAAGGGAACGTGATAGTCGCGGATGATCTTCACCTCGCCATCGGCCGTGCGCTCCAGGCGGCCGGTCGATCCGGCAGGCGGATCGGGATAGGTGCTGTCCAGCTTCAGCGCCACCGCCGCAGCGTGGTTGATCACATTGTCGTGGACGCTCCAGTCGAGCCGGACCGGGTTGTCCGGGAAGGCGGCGTCCAGTTGCTCGCGCGTTGGCATGACCTGGTTGTAAGTGCCGTTGCCGTGGAGCCAGGCTCCAGGCCCCAGCTTCTTCTGCAACTCCTTCAGCCGGGCGATGATGGCATCCGGTCCCGCCAGCGGGGGAACCTGGATATTGACCGTATGCGCTTCCACATCCGCCATGCCATCGACATGCGTGTGGCTGTCGATGAAGCCCGGCAGCACGGTGCGCCCCTGCAGGTCGACCACGCGCGTCTCCGGCCCGATCCAGTCTTTGGTATCGTCGACGGCAACGATACGGCCATCGCGCACCGCGACCGAATGCGCGACACGCTCTTGCGGATCGACCGTAATGACGTTCGCGTTGGTGAGCACCAGGTCGGCCTCCCGATGAGGCACTCCCGCCGTGACGGGCGCGGCAAGACCCGCCATCACGATCAGGCTTGAGCAAAGTGCCGATGTTCGCAGTAGATTCATCCTTGGCTCCAACATCATAAGCTGCCGCACAGAGCGTCCGGCGATGGTCGCGCCTGACGCGCTGGATAGAAAGCGGAAAATTGGTGCGACGTGGTGATGGCAAGACAACATGACACCGGCAAAAAGTCGGCTGGCCCAAGGGGTGACCGCATGTGCCATAAGGGGTTTTCGCCGGTGAGCGTCCATCGCTCTCAAGCGGGCGCGGCGGTTCGATAGAGATGGGGGTTTCAATGGCTTCTGGTCGCTCACCCAAGGGCAGCCTGGTTTCTCGCGGAGCGCTTGCGGCCGCATGCGCCGTGCTTCTGCTGGCGAACACGAAAACCGCGCCGACGGGTCCGTTTCCGGGCGGGGATGCGCGCATTGCCGCCGACGATGCGAACTGGGTGACCACGGGGAGGAGCTATGACGAGCAGCGCTTCAGCCCCCTGTCGCAAATCGACGATTCCAACGCGTCGCGGCTTGGCCTCGCCTGGTATGCCGATCTCAACATGTCGCGCGGCGAGGAAGCGACGCCGCTGGTGGTTGACGGCGTCATGTACGTTTCCACGGCGTGGAGCGTGGTCAGGGCCTTCGACGCGACCAACGGCAAGCCGCTGTGGACATTCGATCCGGCCGTGCCGCGTTCGCAGCTGGTCAACGCCTGTTGCGATGCGGTCAATCGCGGCGTCGCCTGGTGGCGGGGGCGCCTCTACGTGGGCACGCTGGATGGGCGGCTGATCGCCATCGATGCCCGCACCGGCAAGCAGGCGTGGAGCGTGCAGACCACGCCCAAGGATCTGCCTTATACCATTACCGGCGCCCCGCGCGTGATCAAAGGGCGCGTGATTATCGGCAATGGCGGCGCGGAGCTGGGCGCACGCGGTTTCGTGACGGCCTATGACGCCATGTCCGGCCGAAAGGTCTGGCGCTTCTATGTCGTACCCGGTGAACCCGGCAAACCCGATGGCGAGGTATCCGATCCGCAAATGGCGATGGCGCGGGAAACCTGGTCCGGGGACGCCTGGTGGAAGCAGAAGGCCGGGGGCGGCAACGCCTGGGACGCCTTCGCCTACGATCCCGAACTCGATCTGCTCTACATCGGCACGGGGAACGGTTCACCGTGGAACCGCATGGCGCGCAGCGAGGGCAAGGGCGACAATCTCTATCTTTCCTCGATCGTCGCGGTTCGGCCGGAGACGGGCGAATACGTGTGGCACTATCAGGAGGTGCCTGGCGACGAATGGGACTATACCGCCACCCAGTCCATCGTGCTGGCCGATCTGGTCATCGACGGGAAGCAGCGCAAAGTCCTGATGCAGGCGCCGAAGAACGGCTTTTTCTACATCCTCGACCGCGAGACCGGAAAAGTCATTTCCGCCGAAAAGTACGTGCCCGTCAACTGGGCCTCGAAGATCGATCTCGCCACCGGCCGTCCCGTGGAAAACCCGGAGGCGCGCTATAGTGAACTGGGTAAACCCTTTTATGGCACGCCCAGTTCACTCGGCGGGCACAACTGGCCGCCGATGGCCTTCAGCCCACGGACCGGCCTCGTCTACATTCCCACCCAGGAACTGGCCCTGCCCTACGTGTCGGACCCGGCCTACAAAAAGGCTCCGCTCGGCTACAACACGGGCAACCGGCTGGGCGCTTCTGTTCCGCAACTGACTTCGCCGCTGAAGGAGGCGAAGGGCTATCTGATGGCCTGGGACCCGGTCAACCAGCGCGAAGTATGGCGCGCGCCGCGCGACACGTTCGGCAACGGGGGTATCCTGGCCACGGCGGGTAACGTGGTGTTTCAGGGCACCGGCACCGGCTTCTTCAAAGCTGTCCGGGCCACCGACGGCAAGGAACTGTTTTCCCTATGGGGACAGACCGGCATTCTTGCCGCGCCGATGACCTATATGGTCCGCGGAAAGCAATATGTCGCGGTGCTCGCCGGTTGCGGCGGCGTCTATGGTTCGGCTTGCAACCTCTATGGCAAGGATGGCCGACACGCCAATCTCGACCGGGTGCTCGTCTTTGCTCTCGATGGCCGCGCGAAACTGCCAGATGCCCCAGCGGCGCAGGCGATGGTGCTCGATCCGCCGGCGGTCACGGCAAATGCCGCCACGATCGCGGAGGGCGAACGGCAGTACGCCCTCCGGTGCGCCGTATGCCATGGCTATCGTGCCGTCAGCACCGGCAATCAGCCGGATCTGCGCTACAGTCCGTTCATCGCCGATCCGGACAACTGGCGCTCCGTGGTGCTTGACGGGCTGCTGGCGAACGCGGGCATGGTCAGCTTTTCCAAGGTGCTCGACCATGACCAGGCGGAAGCCATCCGCCAGTATCTGATCGCGAAGGCGCAGGAGCAGCGCACGCGGATCAAGGGCGAAAAGGGCACGAAGGAGCAGAAGGGCGCCGATGAGCCGGTGATGCACGCCAGCTGATCGTGGCCGGCGATCTTGGCCAGCGATGGCGGGCATGGCTGGATCGCCACGTTCTTTCCGCCGACCGCGCACCACGGGAAGCGGCCGGCCTCGTGCCCGAGGCGGCGCTCCCGTAGGCGCCGCTTTTACTGTGCGCTCAGGTATTCGGCCAGCGGCGCGTCGATCGGCCGGGTCCGGCTCTGCTCCTCGGCAGCATCGATCCGCGCCAGCGCGTTCTGGACATAGCGCACGCCGCCCCAGCGGAACGGTTCGAGTTCCCACTTGCGCGGCCGGGCACGGTGGAACGGCAAGCCTTCCAGCCCTGTCTGCCATCCGCCGACCAGACCCGCCGTCAAGCGCGCGCACATCGCGCTGGTCGATACGCCCCGGCCCGTATAGCCGTAGAGCACGGCCAGCTTGCTGTCGGGATCGAAATGGACCGTGGGCATCCAGTCGCGTGGCACGCCCAGATAGCCGCCCCAGGCGTTGGTGAAGGTGATGTCGGACAAGGCGGGCCACCATTCACGGACGGTGTCGCGCATGGTTTCGAAGACCGCATCGTCCTGCAGCGCATCATCCCGCGTGGCCGAACCGAAATGATAGGGCGCCCCCCGGCTGCCATAAAGAATGCGGCCATCGCCGGTGCGGGTCAGATAGTTTTTCGTATGGACCTGCGAACTCAGGCACTCGCCGCCGCGCCATCCGACAGCCTCCCATTGCGCGTCGCTCAGGGGTTCGGTCAGCACGATCATCGATGACATCGGCAGCAGGTCGCGGCGGAAACCGGAAAGGCCGGGAAGATAAGCCTCCCCCGCGACGACGACGGCGCGCGACGCACGGACGATGCCGGTCTCGCAGCAGATCGCGGCGTCCTGACCGCGGCGGACCGATAGCGCGTCGGTCCCTTCGAAGATGCGCGCGCCAAGGGCCTCTACGGCATGGGCCAATCCGCGCACCAGCTTTCCGGGATGGACCGTGGCGCCTCGTACCGAATGCAGCGCGCCGGAAATCTTGGTGACATGCACCTGTTCGAAGGCTTCCTGCGCTCCCATCAGGCGATTGCCTTCGTTCAGGCCAAGGGCTTCATACGTGGCGAAGGTCTTTTGAAGCGACGCGAGCTGCTGTTCGCCCCGGGCGATGCTGAGCAGGCCGGTATGCCGGAATTCCGCGTCGATGCCGGCTTTCGCCAGCATTTCGCCGAAATTTCCGACGGTGTTCTGTTGTGCTTCCATAACCCGCCGGGCCACATGCACGCCATATCGGCGGATCAGCGGCGCGGGATCGACCGGGAACCGGGGGGAGCACCAGCCGCCATTGCGCCCTGACGCGCCATAGCCGCAGAATCGCCGCTCGACGATCGCCACCCGCAACGAAGGATCGCCGGACAGAAGGTGAAACGCGGTCCAAAGCCCCGAGAAGCCGCCCCCCAGGATGGCAACGTCGACCGCCACGTCGCCTTCCAGCGGTCGGCGCAAGCGCAGGTCATCCTGCGAACTCGTTATCCAGTGGTCGCCGGAGATCGTCTCGATCCGGTCGGCGGCCACCCCCCCGATATGGTTCACGCGCTTGGCTCCTCGTCAAACACCATGAATATCTTGCGACTGGCTTCGTGAATATCCCACACGCCAAGGCTGCGTTCCGGGAAATGGACGACATCGCCAGCGGTGATTTCGATAGGTTCGCCGACGTCGGGGGTGAATGTCGCGCGGCCTTCGAGAAAGTAACAGAACTCGGCCTGTACGATCTGGCGCCGCCACCGGCCGGGGCTGCATTCCCATACACCAACCCTGTTTGTGGCGCGCGCGCTGGATGTCAGGGATGCCGAACGCACGATCGAGATCGGCTCACCCAGCGGGGCCGGCACCGGATTTCCCGTCGCTGTGGCAATCAACGCATCGGGCTGGAAGATTACTGGCTTCATGGGATTGCGGGTCTCCTCGTTACTGGCGCGACGTTGCGCGTTGGCAGGGCCCGGAAATAGTTGTGTTGCAATGCTCTGGCGGTGTGCCCCGATCACCGCGGTTCAGAGCGGGTTGAGGACGCGGTCGAGAAACTGCTGCGTGCGCGGCGCGCGCGGCGCGGTCAACACATCGCGCGCCGGCCCGTCCTCGACCACGACACCGTCCGCCATGAAGATCGCGCGATCGCCCACCTCGCGCGCGAACGCGATCTCGTGCGTCACGACGATCATCGTCATGCCGCTTTCGGCGAGCGATCGCATCACCTGCAACACCTCGCCCACGCGTTCGGGATCGAGCGCGGACGTGGGTTCGTCGAACAGGATCGCCTGCGGCCGCATTGCCAGCGCCCGCGCGATGCCGACCCGCTGCTGCTGTCCGCCCGACAATTCCGATGGCAGCGCGCTTGCCCGGTCCTCTAGGCCGACGCGGGAAAGCAGCGTCATCGCATGGGCCTCGGCCGCATCGCGGGGTTCGCGCAACACATGCACCGGTCCCTCGATCACGTTTTCCAGCACGGTGCGGTGCGGCAGCAGGTTGAACCGCTGGAACACCATCGCGACCTTGCGCCGGATCGCCGAAAGATTGGCATCCGTAACCGGCAACCCCTCGACCTCGATCACGCCCCCGTCATGCCGTTCCAGCCCGTTGATCGCGCGCAAGACCGTGGATTTTCCGGACCCAGACGGGCCGATCAGACATGCGACCTGGCCTTGCGGCACCGTGAAATCGATGCCGCGCAAGATCACCTTGTCGCCGAACCGCTTGGTAACCCCGTCCAGCCGGATCATCGCCGCGCCAGCCGTCGTTCGAGGGTGCGCACGAAGGCCGCCAACGGAAGGCTGGCCGCCAGATAGAGCAGCGCAATGAGCACGTAGACCGTCCCGTTCTTGAAAGTTGAAATGGCAAGCAGCTGTCCCGCGCGGGTGAGCTCTGCGATGGTGATGGTCGAGGCGATCGAGGAATCCTTGAGCAGCATGACAGTGGTATTGCCGAAAGAAGGCAACGCGGCACGCAGCCCCAGCGGCAGCACAATCCGCCGGAACGCCATTCCGTCGCTCATCCCGACCGACAGCCCAGCTTCCACCAATTGCCTGTCGACCGCACCGAAGCCGCCGCGGAAATTCTCCGCCTGATACACGGAATAGGCCAGGCCGAGGCCGATCACGCCCGCCAGGAACGGCGGCAGATCGATGCCGAGGTCCGGCAGCACGAAATAGACGCAGAACAGTTGTACGATGATCGGGATACCGCGCACGGTATGGATGATCGCCAGGCTGATGCCACGGAGCGCCGCATTGCGGCTCATGCCCATTATCGCCCAGCAAATACCCAACGCAATGCTGGTCGCCAGCGCGCATAGGGTCAAAACGATTGTTATGCCCAGCCCGCGCAACAGCACGGGCATGAACTGGATCGTGTCGGTCAGAAACTCGCTCATGCCGCCTCTTCGAGTTGCCAGTGTCGAGCGATCTCGGGAATGCGCCGGGGCAGCAGCCGCTCGATTGCCCGGTTGATCTGGGGCAACAGGGTATCGCCCTTGCGCATGACGAGGCAAAGCTCCTCGCGTGCGGGGGCGCTGAAGCCGCTGACAATCCGCACTGCACGCCGTGGGCCAACCCGCAACTGGTAACGCAGTATCGGCGCGTCGCCATAGCCGGCGTCGATCCGCCCGTGATCGAGATCCCTCAGGAGATCGGACAGGTTTTCGTACGTGGAGACATCGGCCACCCCGGCCGCGTGCAACTGGTCGATGAAGCGGGTGCCGATCTGCCCGCCGACCCGCAGCGAACGCGCCGCCGCAAGATCGGGATAGGCGCGCCGATCGCTGTCCCGCACGACCAGCGCGCCTTCATAGGCATAGACCGGACGGCTGAACGCCACGATCTTCTCACGCTCCGGCGTGCGCAGCAGGGCCGCCGCGATCAGGTCGATCTTGCCCGCGACAAGCGAGGGGATCAAAGCGGCAAAGGGCGTGATCCGAAGGTCGGGAGCGAGCGAGAGCGAGCGTGTGACCGAGGTGGCGATATCGACGATCGCGCCGGTCAACGCGTTTGTCGCGGGATCCACAAAGCTGAATGGAACCCCCGTCGGCGAGGACCCGATCACCAGTTCGTCGGGCGCGCGGCCCCGGCCATGGCACGCGGAGGCAAGCACGCTGCCGAGAGAAGCGGCCAGCATCGTCCTTCGGCTAATCATGTCGTTGCCATTGGCGCCATATCCCGCTTCCGTTCAGCCGCATTGCTCTTTTCAGCAGTGCCATGACCACCCCTTCCGAAAGGCCGCAGGCTATGGGTTGCGCTGGCCGCGCCCAAGTTGATAAAATCTTGGGACCGGTGTCAGCCAGTCACCGGGAGCACTTTACCCGGAGCACTGGGCGATCGCCTTTTCCAGCCAGCGGCGGAATGCGGCAATCGCCGTTGCGCGCCAGTTGTCTCGTCTGGCCGTGAAATTGTAGCTGCCCAGAAAGACATCAGGAAACGATGCCACCGGCGCCAGGCGACCGCTGGCCAGGTCTTCGCTGGCCAGCAGGGCGTTGGCCAGCGCTATCCCCTGCCCTTGCCGCGCCGCGGCCAGCGTCAGATGCCCCTGCCAGAACTTCGGACCCGGAATTTCCCCGACATCGGTGACGCCATGCTGATCGAACCAGCGCCGCCATTGGTCGTTGCTCGCTTCATGCAGCAGCGTGCGGTCCAGCAGGTCGGCCGGGGTGGAAACGGGGGGCGTATTTGCGATGAACGCCGGACTCGCAAGCGCAAGCACGGCGGGGCGCGCGACCTCGATCGATCGCAGCGTGGCTGGCGGTGCCTCGCGGTGCGCGTCGATAATGTAATGCAGATACGCGTCGGCTTCGTTCGCCGCGAACGCGGGCGGAGTATCCGACGGCTGCAGTTCCAGTTCCACGGTCGGATGATCGCGCATGAATTCGCCGACCCGGCCCGAGAGCCATTCCGACGCCAGCCCCGGCGCTACCCACAACCGCAGCCGCACGTCGTCCTCGCGCCGCATCAGGTCCTGCGTGGCCAGGGCAATTTCGGCCAGCGCGGCGCTGATCCGGGTGTGATAGGCGCGGCCTTGCTCGGTCAGATTGCCGTGGCCCGCGCCGCTGCGGTCGATCAGCGACATGCCGGTCCATTGTTCCAGCGCGTGGAGATGCCGGCTGACGGCGGCGTGATCGATCGAAAGCGCCGCTGCGGCCCGCCGAATGCCACCGCACGATCCCACCGCCTCGAACGCGCGCAACGCCGCAAACGGCGGAGTCGCTGCGCGCTGCGCGCGGATGATGCGGGCGCGGTCGGTCGGATCGGGGCTGGACATGGCGTGATCTTTGGCACGCCTGCGCATTTGTCAACGTTATCCTCTGTGCTGGCGGTCACCCGCGCGTGTGCGCAAATCACCGCAAATCCGGGCTATAATCCGCCGCCGCGCAACCGGGCGAGACGCAGGCTCAGGCCATCGTGGGAATGGTGAACGAAGATCCCTGGCGTTCGCCGGAAGCGGGCCAGCGCTGCGTCACGGTCTTGACGCGCGTGAAGAAGCGTATGCCTTCCATCCCATACTGGTTGTGATCGCCAAAGCCGGAACGCTTCCAGCCGCCGAAGCTGTGGTACGAAACCGGCACCGGGATGGGCACGTTGATGCCGACCATGCCGACTTCGACCTGCGCCGCGAAGTTTCGCGCGGCCCCACCATCGCGGGTGAAGATAGCGACGCCGTTGCCATAGGGATGCCGCGTTGCGAGATGCATGGCTGCCTGCGCGTCATCGACCCGGACCATCTGCAAGACCGGCCCGAAGATTTCCTCCTGATAGCTGCGCATATCGGCCGTCACGCGATCCAGCAGGGTCGGACCGACGAAAAAGCCGCGCTCGTGGCCCTGAAGGGTGAAACCACGGCCATCGACAACCACTTCCGAACCTTCCGCGATCGCCAGGCCCACATAGCCTTCGATCCGCGCCTTGTGCGCAGCGGAAACGACCGGGCCGTAGTCCGCATCGGGATCGGTCGATATGCCAACGCGCAAGCCGCCAATGGCGGCGACCAGCCGTTCGCGCAGCCGGTCCGCAGTGGCATCCCCCACCGGAACGACGACGGGCAAGGCCATGCACCGTTCGCCGGCCGATCCATAGGCCGCGCCGACGATTTCCTCGACGGCCTGATCGAGATCGGCATCAGGCATGACGATGCCATGATTCTTGGCCCCCCCCATGCACTGCATGCGCTTGCCCGTCGCGGTGCCCCTGGCGTAGACGTACTGCGCCACGTCGGACGAGCCCACGAAACTCACCGCCTTGATACGCGGCTCGTCCAGGATCGCGTCGACCATCTGCTTGTCGCCATGGATCACCTGGATGATCCCGTCCGGCAGCCCCGCTTCGCGAAGCAGTTCAGCCAGCCGAACCGGAACCGAAGGCGCGCGTTCGGACGGCTTGAGAATGAAGGCATTGCCGCAAGCGATCGCCGGCGCCAGCATCCACAGCGGGATCATGGCGGGAAAGTTGAAGGGGGTAATGCCCGCGACAACGCCCAGCGGCTGACGCATCGAATAGACGTCGATCCCCGGCCCGGCGCCTTCCGTGAACTCTCCCTTGAGCAAGTGCGGGATGCCGCAGACGAACTCCACGACGTCAAGCCCGCGCTGGATATCGCCGAGCGCGTCCGGAACGGTCTTGCCATGTTCTGAAGCCAGCAGGCGCGCAAGCGCGTCGCGTTCGCGTTCGATCAGTTCCTTGAAGCGAAAGAACACGCGCGCCCGCCGCTGCGGATTGACCGCCGCCCAGGCCGGCTGCGCAGCCTCGGCAACGGTAACGGCGGCGCGGAGGGTTGCGTCGTCGCCGAACAGGACGCGAGCCTGAATGTCTCCGGAATTGGGATCGAAAACGTCACCGCTGCGCGGATTGGGGATCGCGGGCACACCGCCGGTCAACAAGGCTTGAATTTCGCGCATCTGTCGCTCCTCTATGCGGCTCGCAGGTTCCGCTGGAGCGACTGGCACAGCGCACCGGTTAAATCAGAGTTGCGAATCGAGGCCCATGTGGTGTGACACGATCACCATGCGGTCTCACGGTCGGCATCGGTAGATTGCAGAGCCTGGCGGTGATGTCACGATTGGGGGCTCGCGGATGCGAAGCGGCAACTGTGCGATCGCGCTTGCGGAATCAACGACCTGCGTCAACCAGCTCGAAAGGCAGGGCTGGAGCGGGTGAAGGGAATCGAACCCTCGTCGTAAGCTTGGGAAGCTTCTGCTCTACCATTGAGCTACACCCGCAAAGGCGCTGATTTTACTGGAAAAATATCAGGTCGAGCTGAAACCTTTCCACCTTCGTTTCAAGTTGGAAGCCAACATGGAACGATGGAGGGGGGCCTTAGGCGGAAGTGGCGTGCCGCGCAAGTCCGACCTGTCCGTTCCCGCGCCCGTCCCTGCCATCGCGCTCCCGGTGCCCCCAGGCGCTATCCCGCCTTTGCACCTTGCAGGGGCACGCTGGGAGCCACGGCCGGCTTGCCGAAGTAATACCCCTGGGCTTCCTCGCAACCTGCGGAGACGAGCAGTTCGAGCTGGCCGATCGTTTCCACGCCTTCCGCCAGCACCGGGATCTGCAGGCTCTTGCCCAGCGCCAGCACGGCCCGGATGATCGCGCGGGCCTGTTCGTTGTGTTCGGATTCAAGCAGGAACGACTTGTCGATCTTGATCTTGTCGAACGGGAACGAATGCAGCGTGTCCAGCGAGGAATAGCCCGTGCCGAAATCGTCCATAGCAACGCTGACGCCCAGCGCCTTGATGCGGCGCAGCGTGTGCAGCGACCGCACCTTGTCGGCAATCAGCGCCGTCTCGGTGATCTCCAGTTCGAGGCGCTGAGGCGAAAGGCCTGTTTCCACCAGTACGCGCGTGACGATTTCCGGCAGATCGGCCTGCAACAACTGCACGGGCGAGAGATTTACGGCGATCTTATGCTTCTGCGGCCAGAAGACCGCTTCCGCACAAGCCATGCGCAAGACCCATTCGCCCAGCTTCATGATCTCGCCGTTTTCCTCGGCGATCGGGATGAACTCCACGGGCGACACAATGCCGAAGCGGGGATGGTGCCAGCGCAACAGCGCTTCGTAGCCGCTGATTTCCCCGTTCTTGAGCGAGTGTTGCGGCTGATACAGGACAGCAAGCTCTCCCCGCGCCACAGCGTGCCGCAGGTCGTTTGCCAGTTGGCGACGATGACGGGCGCTTTCGTCCATACCCTGTTCGTAATAGCAGATGCGCTCGCCCAGATTGCCCTTGGCCCGATACATCGCGAGATCGGCATTGTTGAGCAGCGCCTCACGGCCCGTCGCATCGGTGGGGTATATCGCGATGCCGAGACTGGCGCCCACGGCAATGCCGTCCTGCGCGCCGAAGGGAATGTCGAAGCAACGGCTCAGCCGGGCCACGAAATCCGACAGTTCGGCGGGCGAGGAAAAGTGCTTGGCGGCCGCGAATTCATCACCCCCGATCCGCGCCACCGTCTCCCCGTCACCCAGCACGGCCGACATCGCATCCGCGATCCGCTGCAGCAGCATGTCACCGGCGACATGGCCTTGCGTATCGTTGATTTCCTTGAAGCGATCGAGGTCGATGATCGCCAGAGCGACCTGCTCGTCGCGCAGTTCCGCCAGTTCCAGTTCCCGATCCAGCCAGTGGTTGAAGCTGGCGCGATTGGGAAGCCCGGTGAGATCGTCGTGCATGGCCATGTGCGCGATTCGAGCCTCCGAACGGCTGCGCTCGGTAATGTCCTCAAAGGTCGTCACCCATCCGCCGTTCGGCATGGGTCGGCTGGAAATCGAGACCACGAAATCCTCGCCGAATTCGGAAATCACGGGCGGCAGTTCCGGCGATGCGAACGAGCGCTGGAGCAGAAGCTTCATGTTTTCCAGCCGTTCGTCGGAAACCCGGCCACCCGTTCGCGCCTCCAGCGCAGCCCGCGCCACGTCCTCCAGCGTCCAGCCCGGTTGGCAGCTGTCGTCGGGCAACTGCCAGAGTTCGGCGAACCGGCGATTGCGCAGCACCAGCCGCTGGCTGGCATCGAACAGGCAAAGACCCTGGTGCATGTGCTCCAGCGCGGCATCGAGACGATGGTGCGCCTCCTTGATCCGGTCCTGGTCTTCCTTGAAGCGCGTCATGTCGCGCGTGATCTTGGCGAAGCCGATGTGTTCGCCCGCGGCATCGACGATCCGCTCGATGGTGACATGCGCCCAGAAGCGCGAACCATCGCGGCGCATGCGCCAGCCCTCGCCGGTAAACTTGCCTTCGGCCAGCGCCTGCGCCAGTGCCCGTTGCGGCGCACCGGCCGCGCGGTCTTCCGGCGAATAGAAACGCCCAAGCGGAAGGCCAAGAACCTCGCTGGCCTGATACCCCTTCAGACGCTGCGCTCCGGCATTCCAGCTGGCCACCCGCCCTTCGAGATCGAGCATGTAGAGCGCGCAGTCGGAGATGCCCTTGACCAGGATGCTGAACTGCCGTTCGCTAACCTCGATCGCGGCCGTAGCCCGGCGTGTGATTGCCCAGCTCCCGATGCACAGCGCCAGCAGCAGCACCGAAACGCTGCCGACCAGGACGGCCATCATGCTGGGGGAAAGCAGCATCGCTTCGGTATGCAGACGGGCGGGGATCAGCCGGATCGCGGCCATCCCGGAAAAGTGCAGGCCAACCACCGCGACAGTCATCATCAGCGCCGCGGCAAAACCCTGCCCTCGTCCACCATGCCGCACCGCCCTGTCCAGCCCGGCGAAAAACGGCACAATCGCGAACACGACCGAAAGTGCGACATAAGGCAACCGCCATTGGATGACGGCCGGCATCTCTACTGCCGCCATGCCGACATAGTGCATCGTCGCGAAACCTGCGCCCGCCAGCACGCTTGCGCCAAAGCAGCCGGTTCGCGTGCTTGCTCTCATCGCGAACAGGAACGCGAGCGCCATGCTGACGACGACAATGCCGAGCGAACCGACCGTCAGCCCCGCCTTGTACCCCATCACCACGCCGGGATCGTAGCCGAGCATCGCGATGAAGTGCGTGGACCAGATACCGAACCCGGTTACCGCTCCGCCGATCACCGCCCAGTTCCGGGCGCCGCGTCCCTTTGCCACGCGCGATTGGCGCAGCAGGAGGACGGCCGTTACGGTCGACAGGAGGCACACGCCAGCAGCGAGCAGCACGAGGCTGAAATCATGCTGATCGCGAATGCAAAACAGGATATCGAACATCAAGGATCCACTTTCCGGTCGGACAGTGGAACTTGGCCTATCAATCGTTAAGATCGTGCCAATCTGGCAGTATCGCCCTTTGGGGCAACCAGGTCAGGGATGCGGGATAGCGCCCCCCCTTTACTGGCAGTCGCCTTCCATTTCGGCCATCAGCACCGCGCCAAGGTTGCGGGCCATCGTCTTCAGCATGTTCGCCAGGAAGGCGTCCATCGCCGCGTTGCCCTTGGCGGAAAGCCGCACGAACGTCCGGCGCCGATCCTTGCCGTCGTCTTCACGATGGACGTAGTCATGCTCCATCAGATGGCGCAGCCAGCGCAGGGCCGTGGTCGGCGGAACATAGGCACCGATACAGGCGCTGGTGGTGGCGACTTCGCGCTTTTCGTGGCGGGCGATATAGAGATCCAGCAGGATGTCCCACGCCGCCTCGCCAAACAAGTCGGCGGGAAAGAAGCGCTCGCGCCGCCGACGCGCCGAATAGAGCTCGCGTGCCAGAGCCAGATGCGCGCGCGCCGTGCGTTCGGGCAGCGGGGGCGAAACGATGATGTCCCCTTCACAGGCCAGCAGCGGGATACCCATCCTGGCAGGTTCGAGGGCAATTCCTCCGATTTCGAAAGCCTTCATGTCGCAACCCATCCTGACCCCGTGGTTCCGGTCACGCATCCCGCAGTTCACACCCTGGCCCGGCATCACGCGGGGGGCCGCGAGCGGCTTGCGGAAAGCGCATGAAGAACCACGCACATGCGATGATAAGTGCCAGAATTTCGGGCATTTCGGTGTAAAATGATGTAAATTTGCAAGGCGCCGCGTGGGCGCCAAGGCTGAGCGCGCCCACCGCCCTATCCCGTCGAGTCCGCAATCTTCCCGATTGCGCGGGCGATCGATATTGGCGATGGATACCATAGCTCCGCCCGACATCCCGAGACGAGACCGCCAACATGCCCGAAGCGCCGCGCGCCAAAACCTTTCATCACCTGCCTGTGTCGCGCCGCCTGACCACGCTGGTCGTTTTGGCCTGCCTTGCCTCCGGCTGCGCCGGTCCGGTGCGAACCCGCTTCGGTGGAATGGCCGCGCCGGAGACGCCGGCCACGCCCTATACCGTGAAGCCAACCGCCATGCCCGAAGACAACGGCGACCGGACGGTCATCGTCAACGCGCTGCGCACCACCGGCATCGGCATCGCCGATGACAGCCGGAACGAGTTGACCGCGGCCTATACCCAGCGCCCGTCGAACGTGGCCGTGCTGGTCGACAACGCGGCCCCGCCGCTTTCTGGAGCCAAGAAGCAGCGCTTCCTGCAATCCTGCCACGACACCCGGTATCGCCTCGTCCTGACGGTCGTGGACCACGCCACCGGCACTCTGCTCGGGCGCGGCTGGGCCGAGGAAGATCACTGCCACGGCACGGGCAAGCCCGTGCTGGCCTCGCTCGCCGCCCGCGCTGCGGACATGCTGGTCCATCCCGTGCCCGAAGGATCGGAGCTGTCGTGGACGCGCGACTGAAGCCCACTCAATCGTCAGTGACGAGAGGCAGGCGGATGGTGAACTCCTTCATGCCATCCGGCATCTCGCGATAGCCTACGCTCCCGTTCTGCCGTTCCGCCGCCATTCTCACGAACGCCAGCCCCAGCCCCCGGCTGGCCTCGCCCGCCGCATCGGTGCCGGGCGCGAAGGGGATAAACGGATCGCGCGCGCGCTCCTGCGGCATCGGCGGCCCCTGTCCCGTGATCGAGCAGGCGGCCAGCGCGCCCTCGCGCACGATGCGACATTCGACGGTTCCACCTTCCGGCGCGAACTTCACTGCATTCCCCAGCAAGTTGAGCAGTGCGCGCTGGACCAGGGCCGGGTCCCCCATCACCCACAGATCGTCATCGTCGATACGCTCGCGGATCGCCACGCTGCGCTGGCGCGCGCGCTGCCAGACCAGGTCCGTCGCTTCCGCCAGAGCGCCCGCGAGATCGACCGGTTCCGCCACCACGCGCGCATTCTCAAGGCGGGCGAGTTGCACGAAATCGTCCGCCAGCTGCAACCCGCGCCCGGCATGCTGGCGTATGCGCAAGGCGGTATCGGCGGTTACCGCTCCGCTATCGCCCGATGTCCGATCCTGCAGCAGCGCGATAACGGCGGAGAACGGCGCGCGCATGTCGTGGCTCAGGAACTGCAGCGCCTCTTCCCGTGCGCGGGAGGCGGCTTTCAGCTCGGTAATATCGGCAAAGCGGATGATCGTGCCGATCCCGTCGATCGCCGCGCGCGACAACACCAGCGTCCGCCCATCGGGCAACGTCACCTCGCCTTCGCGCACGGCCCCGCCCAGCCCGATCCCGGCCAGCAGAGGCAGCAAGGGCTGGTCACGCACCGCGCGCCCGAACAGGCGGTCGGCCGCGATGTTCCCCATCACCACCGCGCCATCATCGTCGACCACGCAGACCGCATCGGGCAACCGGGCCAGAATTTCCGCGATGAAGGCGCGCAAGGCACGCAGCTGCGCGATCACGTCATGCAGGCGGTTGGTCTCCACGTTGACGAGGTCGCCACGCCCGGACGCGGGCACCGCTGCGGGGACAAGGTCGGGCTCCTTCTGGAGCTGGACCACTTCGGCGGTCAGGAACTCGCTCACCGCCGCCAGCCGCCGCCAGCCCCACAGCGAATAGACCACCACCAGCCCCAGCAGGGCCGAGCCCGGCGGAATCCACCAGCCGGTCGTCAGCAGCAAGGCCACCGACGCGGCCGACACCACGACCAGCCCCGCCAGCGACAGGCGCAGGTTCGTCATCGGCCCGAAATGCAGGAAGGCAAGCAACAGCAGCAACACCGGAAGCAGGCTGAACGCAAGCACCCATGGCGTGCCCACATCGTGGTAGAAATCGCCATGCAGCAGGGCATTGAGCATGTTGGCCTGCAGTTCCACGCCCGACATCAGCGTGCCGGCTGAAAACGGCACGAGGAAACGATCGCCGAAGCCGGATGCGATCCCGCCGAACAGCAGCACCTTGCCGTGGATCAGCGCAGCGGGCACCCGCCCAGCCTGCAGATCATCGAACGACACGCGCCGGAACGCGCCGGGCCGCTGGAACGGGATGATCTGTGTGATCGCGGGCGGATGGGCCTGGTAGGCTTGCGGATCTATGCGCCGGACAAGCAATTCCGTCAGATGCGGGACCGCCCCGTTGAGCCGGGGTTCGAAGCGGCGCACAACGCCATCGTCATCGAAGTTGACGTCCACCGATCCCAACCCAGCCGCCGCCGCGCTGATCGGCGGGGGTGGCTTTTGATCCGCCGTGGTCGCCGCGCGGCCATCGGCATCCGGCAAGCCCGGCAGCATGGGAAGATAGACCGGCGCCGCCGCGCGCAACCCTTCCGCGAAACGCCCGTCCTCGGCCGTCGGCTCGATGAACAGGACGTCGTAACCGATCGCGGCGGGCCGTGCCTTCGCCGCCATTTCGAGCGCGCTCGCGTGGACGGAGCGGGGCCAAGGCCAGTTGCCGATCCGCGCCAGGCTGCCTTCGTCGATTTCGACCAACATGATCCGATCATCCGCATTGGCGGGACGGATCAACGTCATCGAATCCAGCAGGATATTATCGAGCGGCGCGGTCCAGCGTCCGCGTACCGATGCCGTTACCAGCAGGCTGGCCGCGATCACCACGACCAGCCATTCGATCAGCAGCCGGCGATAGAGCATCGCGCGCGGCGCCTATCGGCCCGCACCCGTGACCGTGAACTTCTGGAAAGGAGTCCAGTTTTCAGTAACATCGCCAGCGGCATATTGCTGCACGCCGACGCGCCAGAAATAGACTCCATCGGCCAGACCCGCCACGCCCACCTGCGCGTCCCGCAATCCAGGCTCGTCGATCATCGGCGCCGCCTTGGCGTCACCACGCACCAACTGGAAGCGATAGAGCCGGCGCGCGTCGCTTGCCCCCTGCCCCAGCCACTTGATCGTGATCCGGTCGCCATCCTGCGCAGCGCTGGCACTCAGCCCGGTCAGCGAGCGGCGCAGGGAATAGACCTGCGGCAAGCCCTCGATCCCGGTGGCCGACAGAGCGGTAAGGCGCACGAACCAACGCCCGTCGGCCAAAGCCGGCAACGTCACCGTATCGCCGTCGGCGCTGGCCTCGGTCACCAGATCGGCAAAGCTGGAATCGGCCGCGACCTGGACGTGATACCCCTTTGCTCCCGCCTCCTGGCGCGCCTGCAAGGCTACCACGGGATCGACCAGCACCTTGCCCGCGTCCACCAGTTCGGGCGCCGGCAACAGCGCTTCCACCTTCACCGCGCCACCGGGAGAGACCTGCGCGCCGAACCCTTGCGCCAGCATGGTTTCGGCAGCCGAGGGATCGCCCTGCACCGCAACCTTGCCCTCGACCACTTCCGTGGCCGAAGCGCCGGCATCGTCATAAGCGACACGCAGGACGGTGCCGCGAATGGCGGAAACCGCGCGCGGCGTGCGCAGGCGAAAACGGCTGCCGTCCGCTTGCAGTGGGGTAGCTTGCGTCTCGATCTTGCCGCGTTCCACCGCGACATCGAAATCGACGCTGCCCGTCAGCAGGATGCGCCGCATCGCCACCAGCCGCACACGCGTGCGGGTAGGCAACGACACTTGCGAGCCGTTGGACAGGGCGAGCCCGATGAAACCATCGGCTCCCGTCTCCAGCACGGCACCCGGCATCACGGCGAGACCGGCGGTCGGCCGGATCGGCGCGCCGCCGCTTTCCAGCGTCACGGTGCCGCGCGCCGCCAGGATGCGGGCCTGCAACGGCTCTGTTCTCAGCAGGCGCAACGGCACGCGCAGCCGCGATCCCACGGGCAGGCGCAAGGGATCGGCCACGCGGTTGATACGCTGGACCTCGCGATAATCGGCCTGCCGGACAAGGTAGCGCGACGCGATCTGATAGAGATTGTCGCCCGCGCGCACGGTATATTCGATCTGATCCTGCGCCACCGCCACAACCGGCGCGGATGCGGCATGGCCTTGCTGACCCGTCATTGCGGGCAGGACAAGGGCGAGGGCCGCAAACGGGCGAGCGATCCGGTTAGTCTTGCGCATGGTCGGTCTCCAGTCTGTAGCCGTAGCCGAACACCGTTCGCAGCGAAAAGCCGTTTTCCAGCCGTAACGAAAGCTTCGTGCGAATGCGCGAAACGTGCATGTCGAGCGTGCGCGTGGAAAGCTCGGCCACGCTCTTCCAGACCGCTTCCATGATATAGGCGCGCGAAAGCGGCCTGTTCTGGTTGGCGAAAAAGAGCATGGCCAGCGCAAATTCCTTCGCTGTCAACGCAATGTCCTCTCCACCGAACTTCACGACATTACGTTGCGCATCGAACAGATAGGCGCCGAACTGCAACGGCCCCTGCACCGCCGTTCCCCCGACGGCGCTGCGCCGCAACAGGGCGTTCACACGGGCCAGGATCACCACAGGGCTTTCCGGCTTGATGATGAAATCGTCCGCCCCGGTATTGAGCGCCAGCGCGATATCATCCTTGTCCGAGCGGTTGGTCAGCATGATGACCGGCGGGCACGCCGCGATCCGCGACTTGGCCAGTTCCATAAGATGGATGCCGCTCATCCCCGGCATGTTCCAGTCTACTATCAGCAGATCAAAAGTTTCGCGCTGCGCGGCAGCGAGCAGATCCAGACCACTGCGATAGCACGAACACGAGTGCCCTTCCCCACGCAAGGTTTCCGCAACGAAAGCCTGCACTGTTTCATCATCATCAACGATGGCGATATGCATCATGCAAGTCCTTTACCGTCATCGCGCATACCCCACCCCATCGGGCAACACGTCGTTCCCGGGAAGCAGGTGTTACAACCTTTTACACCGATCACGTTTACAGGACGCTTATAACGCGGATGTCTGGATAACCGACTAAGCGCATACGCAACGATCACGGTGTCATTACGTATCTGCTTCTGGACCAACCCTCAACGGGGGCCTTGTCGGGTCGCCTGAAGCCTGGGGTCATACGCAATTGCCGCCATGGCCCCAGGCGGATGGCAAAAGTACGCAGGAAAACAGAACCTTGCCAGGCCAACACGCGCGCCAGTCCCGTCCCGTCATCAGAATAAGTGGCGCGTTCGCACAAGTTGCTCCGTTTCGGACTATTTAAGGGGTCACGCCGAGCCCGATCTCCTCCGCGTGGCGCTAACCCACGATGCATTCGGGGAACGACAAGAACGCAATGCCGTTGGCTGTCTAAAGCTGAAGGCCGGGTCGTCCCCTCGGCCAAACGAGGAAAACGGCATGAGAGGCGCTTGGCCAGCCCTTGTACTGGGCGTTGTAATTGCCTTGGCGGGCGTCATTATGACTGGCGGGGGCGCCTACCTCGTCGAGCTCGGCGGATCGATCTACTATTTGCTGGCCGGTCTTGGGCTGCTCGGCACGGCCTGGTTGCTATTTCGCCGGCGCCCGCTTGCGGTTTGGCTGTATGCCGCTCTGTTCCTGCTGAGCATGGTTTGGGGCCTCTCGGAAGCGCAAGGAAACGCCTGGGCGATGATCCCCTGGCTGATCGCGCCCTTCGTGCTGCTGGTCGCCATGCTGCTGGTCATGCCCACGCTGGTGGACAGCCCGCACCGCTGGAAGTGGTCGGGCGGC
The DNA here is from genome assembly GCF_002336885.1 of Novosphingobium sp. UBA1939. Lineage (NCBI taxonomy): Bacteria > Pseudomonadati > Pseudomonadota > Alphaproteobacteria > Sphingomonadales > Sphingomonadaceae > Novosphingobium > Novosphingobium sp. UBA1939. Next base: position 72,024 of record NZ_DDFB01000063.1, read on the forward strand.
GGCATCGCGGCGGGGCTGCTCGCCGTTATCGCCTGCTTTGCCTTGCCCGGTTCGGGCTTGTCGTCGCCTGTGCTCGCGTTGCCTCCGCAGAGCTCGCAGGCGCTGGGTGATCCCTCTGGCCTGGCGACTGGGCGCGACTGGCCTACCTATGGCGGAACTTACGCGAACTGGCGCTATTCTCCCCTAACGCAGATCGATCGCGGCAATGTCGGAAGCCTGCACAAAGTTTGGGAGACGCATACCGGCGGCACGCCGCAATCCGCGAAGTTCCAGAAGCTCTACGGCACCGAAAACACGCCGATAAAAGTGGGCAACCTGCTCTATACCTGCACCGCCAAGAATGTGGTGGTCGCGCTCGATGCGGCCACCGGGCGCGAAGCTTGGCGTCACGATCCCAAAGTGCCCGACGCATGGATTCCCTATACCACCGCTTGCCGCGGAGTTGTGGTCTATGCGGTTCCCGGCGCAGACAGAGCCGCGCCTTGCGCCACCCGCGTGATCGAGGGCACCCTGGATTCGCGCCTGATCGCCCTGGACGCCCTATCGGGCGAGCCATGCCGCGAGTTCAACGGCACGGGGGAACAGGATACCAAGATCGGCATGGGGCCGGTCTATCCGGGCCTCGCCTCCATCAACTCGGCGCCAACCATCGTGCGCGGGGTGATCGTTGTGGGGCACCAGATCCTCGACGGGCAATACAGCCGGGCGCCTTCCGGCGTGGTTCAGGGGTTCGATGCGCGGACGGGCAAGCTCGTGTGGGCCTGGGACATGGCTCACCCCGATTGGAGCGGCTATCCGCCGGCCGGCCAGACCTGGGCGCGGGGAACACCGAACATGTGGACCAGCGCCGCGGGCGACGAACGGCTTGGCCTCGTCTATGTCCCGCTCGGCAATGCGGCGAACGACTACTGGTCAAGTGGCCGCACCCCGCTCGAGAATGCCTATTCGAGCTCGCTCGTGGCGCTCGACGTCGCCACGGGCAAGCCGCGCTGGAGCTTCCAGGCCGTCAAGAAGGACGTGTGGGACTATGACTTCGGCAGTCAGCCATCCCTGATCGACTACAAGGGCATAGCGGCGGTGCTCGTCCCGTCGAAACAGGGGGACTTATACATCCTGGATCGCGCCACCGGCCGGCCTTTGACGCCGATCGGCACGATCGCCGCCCCGCAAGGCGGCGCGGAACCTGCCCAGCGCGCGGCACAGCAGATCGTTTCGCTGTGGAACACGCTGCGCAAGGCGCCGCTTCACGAATCCGACATGTGGGGCATGTCGCCGATCGACCAGATGATCTGCCGCATCCAGTTCCGCGAAGCGGACTACCGCGGTTACTTCACGCCGCCCAGCGTCGATCGGAGCAGTGTGGAATATCCCGGTTACAACGGTGGCAGCGATTGGGGCGGCGTGTCGATTGATCCGCTGCGCGGGGTGATCGTCGCCAACTACAACGACATGCCCAACTATGTACGGCTGATAACCCGGGCGGAAGCGGATCGGCGCGACATCAAGCCGCGTTTCGCGGCAAAGGACATTTCCACCAAGTCTCATTCGGTCGATCCGCAATGGGGTGCGCCCTACGCGATCGAGGTGAACGCGGGGTGGCGCATGCCGTTCACCGGGCTGATGTGCAAACGCCCCCCATATGGCGGCATTCGCGCCATCGACAACGCCACCGGCAGGACGCTGTGGGACCGCCCCCTTGGCACGGCGCGCCGCAACGGTCCGTTCGGCGTGCCGACGATGCTGCCGCTCACGATCGGCACGCCCAACAACGGCGGCGCGGTGACAACCGCCAGTGGCCTGGTATTCATCGCCGCCGCCACCGACGACCTGATAAGGGCGATCGATCTGCGGACGGGGAAGACAGTGTGGTCGGCCAGTCTGCCAGCAGGCGGCCAGGCGACACCGATCATCTACCAGCAGGGGGGCCGGGAATACCTCGTCATCTTTGCCGGCGGGCACCATTTCATGGAGACGCCCGCAGGCGACAGCGTGATTGCCTATGCGCTGCCGGGTTGACGTTGCCAGGGGCGTGCGGACGAAGTAGCCGTAAACCCTTCGCAACGCCGCCATGCGGCATGTCGTCTCACCGGATGGTAAAAATCCCGAAACATGCGACCATCGGTTTAGGAGTAGCGCGAGAGCGTGCGCCCCATACCTGAGACCGATGTTCAAAGACCCGTCTTGATGCCACTTTATCGATAATGGCGTCAGCCGCCGATGCCCCGTGAACGATCAAGGAGAACCGCGTGACAGACCTGATCCAGTGCATGGCCAGCACGGCGGAAGACGAGCTGCCCGGTCCCGATTTGCTCTGCCGCGATGCGTTGACCGGGCTGTCGCGCACTCCCAAGACATTGCCCAGCAAGCACTTTTACGACGCGCACGGATCCGATCTGTTCGAGGAAATCTGCCTGCTGGACGAATATTACGTCACGCGCACCGAAGAAGCCCAGTTGCGCAAGATCGCGACCACCCTGTCCCGCGCCATTCCGCCGGGCGCGGCGCTTGTTGAATTCGGCAGTGGTGCCAGCGTGAAGACGCGCCGCATCCTGGACGCAAGCCCTCAACTGTCCGCCTATCTCCCCATCGACATCAGCGAGGCCGCGCTTGCACATGCCGCCGCCCGCCTTCGCGCCAGCTATCCCGCGCTGGAGGTGGCGCCCATCCGGGCGGACTTCACCGCCGATATCACGCTGCCCGAAAGGTTCGGGGCCAGGCCGCTGGTCGGCTTCTTTCCCGGATCGACCATCGGTAATTTCATGCCGGACGAAGCGGAAACCTTCCTTGCCAACGTCCGCCGCTTGCTGGGCGCCGGCGCCTGCCTGATGCTGGGCGCGGATTCCACCAACGATCCGGCCGTGCTGGGCCCCGCCTATGATGACAGGAGCGGTGTTACAGCCGCTTTCAACCTGAATCTGCTGACCCGCCTCAACCGCGAATGCGGCGCCGATTTCGACCTTGGCCGGTTCGAGCATCGCGCCGTGTGGAACGCGGGCGAGAGCCGCATCGAAATGCATCTCGTCAGCCTTGCCGGGCAAGAGGTGAGAATCGCGGACGCGCAATTGCAGTTTGCCCCGCACGAGACGATCCACACCGAGAACAGCTACAAGTATCAGCCCGATTTCCTCAGCGCCCTGGCCCGCCGCGCTGGCTGGGCCGTCCGGCAGGTGTGGCAGGAAAGCGATCCCGCGCCCTTTTTGCCGGGTCACGCGGGCACGTTCTGCACCTATCTGCTGGAAGGGCGTTAGGCGGCTGTGCCCACGCAATGCCGCAAAATCGTGCTATCGAGCCTGAGCGCAGGCAGACAAAGGTCCCTGCCGTCACGCACCGCAAGGCTCCATGCGATGCTGACCAGGCAATCGGACGGTGGACAGGACGTGGTGTTGGCATGAATGTTTCGCAGGATCCGGTCGCGCTGGCGCGACACTACCGCGCGGTGCGTGCCCTGACCGAGCAGCTGGCCGCGCCGCTTTCGGATGCCGATGCCACCATTCAGTCCATGCCCGACGCATCGCCCGCCAAATGGCATCTGGCGCATACCACCTGGTTCTTTGAAACCTTCGTCCTGCGCGATCATGTGGCGGACTATCGCCCCTATCGCGCCGAGTGGCCCTTTCTGTTCAACAGCTACTACGAAGCCGAAGGCCAGCGCATGATGCGCGCGGCACGCGGCATGCTCTCGCGCCCTTCGTTGCCGGAGATACAGGCCTATCGCCATGCGGTTGACGAGGCGTTGCTGGCTGCAATCGGCGATCTGCCGCCCGATGTGCTGGCGCTGGTCGAACTGGGCTGCCACCACGAGCAACAGCATCAGGAACTGCTGCTGACCGACATTCTCCACGCGTTCGCCCAGAACCCGCTGGAATGGGCGATCTGGCCACACGCAGAAACACCCGGCACAGCACCCGCGCCCATCGGCTGGATCCAAAACGCCGGCGGCATCGTGGAGATCGGCCATGATGCCCAGGGCTTCGCGTTTGATTGCGAGGGTCCCCGCCACCAGACCATGCTGGCGCCACACACGCTGGCGGACCGGCGCGTCACCAATGGCGAATGGATCGAATTCATCCGCGATGGCGGCTATCGCGATCCGCGCCTGTGGCTGGCCGATGGCTGGGCATGGGTGCAGGCCCAGGCGATCACCGCGCCGCTCTATTGGCGCGAGGACGATGGCGCCTTTTCCAGCTTTGGCCTGAGCGGACGGCACGCCGTAGACCCGTCTGCGCCCGTCTGCCACATCAGCCTGTACGAGGCCGATGCCTTCGCCACCTGGGCCGGCGCCCGGTTGCCCACCGAAGCGGAATGGGAAAGCGCTGCGGCGGCCCACGATCCGTCCGGAGGCAACCAGTTGGACGCAGGCGGCGACATCCGCCCCCGCGCGGGTGGTGCGTCCTTCTTTGGCGACGTGTGGGAATGGACCGGCAGCGCCTATCGGCCCTATCCCGGTTTTCGGATCGCCGACGGCGCGATCGGCGAATACAACGGCAAGTTCATGAGCAGCCAGTTCGTGCTGCGCGGCAGCAGTTGTGCCACGCCGCGCGGCCACGCCCGCGCCACCTATCGCAACTTCTTCTACCCCCACCAGCGCTGGCAATTCATGGGGCTGCGCCTTGCTAAAGACGCGACCAGGGACGGGGGCACGGCTCCGGCATGACGCCCCGTCGCAAGCTGGCCATGCTGGCGGTGGGCGGCTCCACCGTGGTGGAATGGTATGATTTCACGCTGTGCCTCTATTTCGCGCCCACCCTGTCGCGGGTGTTCTTCGGGCCGGGCAAGGATGCCCTGGGCAATACGCTGGCGGGCTTTGCCATCGCCTATCTGATGCGCCCCTTCGGCGCGGTGCTGCTGGGGGTGCTGGGTGATCGCAAGGGCCGCAAGCCCGCGCTGCTGCTTTCGATGGCGGCGATGACGCTGGCCATGCTGTGCATCGCCCTGCTGCCCACCTATCGGCAGGCGGGCGCATGGGCGGGCTGGGGCCTGATCGTGATGCGCTGCCTGATGGGGTTCAGCGTGGGGGGCGAATATACCTCGGTCGTGACCTACCTGTACGAAACCGCGCCAGCCCACCGGCGCGGACTGATAACCTCGCTGGCCGCGGCGGCCAGCGAGATCGGCGGCTTGCTGGCGGTGGGCCTGTGCGCCGTGCTGACAAGCACGCTGGACGCGGCCAGCCTCGATGGCTGGGGCTGGCGGGTGCCGTTCCTGTTCGGCGCGGTGCTGGCCGGCGCGATCTGGCTGGCGCGGGGGATGATTGCGGAAACGCCGGCCTTTCACCAGCCCACGGCAGGCCAGCCTTCGCCGCTGGCCTATGCCCTGCGCCACGAACGCAAGGGGATCGCCACCGGCTTCGCGATTTCCGCGCTGGGCTCGATCTCCTATTATGTCGGCATCACCTATGTCCCGTCCTACATGGCCTCGGTCGGCTGGCACAACGAAGGGTTGGCGCTGGAATATTCCACCCTGGCCGCGCTGGTGGTGATTGCGGTGACCCCGCTGGTGGGCTGGCTGTCGGACCTCGCCGGTCGCCGCTGGGTGCTGCTGTGCCTGTGCGCGGGCTGTGCCCTGCTGCCCATGGCACTGTTCCGGCTTATCGCCGGCGGATCGGCCACGGCCGCGCTGGGAGCGATCGCGACGCTGGCGGCGCTGGCGGGCGGGGTCAGCGCAGTGGGCACCGTGGCTACCGCCGAGCAATTTTCGGCGCGGGCGCGGCTGAGCGGCCTCGCCCTGGGCGCCACCAGCGCCACCGCCCTGTTCGGCGGGCTGACGCCCTATCTGGCGCACCACCTGCAACAGGCGACCGGCCTGACGGAAGTGCCCGGGATCATGATCGCGGCTGTGGCGCTGGGTTCGGGGCTCGCGCTGATGGTATTGTTGCCCAGGCGCACGGTCACAGGCTGAAGGCATCAACCTCGCGCCGCTGCGGTTCCTCCATGGTGGCATAGGCGCGCAAGGACTGCTCCAGTTCCGCCAGCCCCCGCACCAGGTTGTCCTGCGCCATGCCGAAACCCAGGCGAATGTGGGCGGGCGCTCCCCAATAGTGCCCCGGCGCCACGATCACGCCGCGCGTCGCCAGCAGCCAGGCGGCAAACCCATCGGTGCGCGCCATGCCCTCAAGGCCGGGAAAGGCTAGGCATCCCCAGGGCGATAGACCGCCTGATACCAGGCCTTCCCCCGCCATCCGGGTCAGCCAGTCCTCCATGATCGGACGGTTGGCATCCAGGATGTCCTGCGTGCGCGCCCGAAACCGGCGCCAGTCCCGCAACACCGCAAGGCCGATCGCGTGGGACACCGCCGAAAGCCCGGTATCGTGATGCACGCTGGCATGGCGCAGCCTTTGCGCCACGGGAGCGGAAGCCACGATCCAACCGCAGCGCAGCGCCCCCAGGCCGAAAATCTTCGACAGACCCGACAGGCTGATGACCGCGGGCGATCGCAGCGCGGCGAGACCTCGATCATCGGCAAACGCGCCATAGATCTCGTCCAGCACCAGCCGGATTCCGGCCGCCTCGCACAACTCGGCCAGCGCCGCCAGATCGCTATCCAGCAATGGCAGCCCGGTGGGATTATGCAGGTGAGACAGCACGATCATCCGCGTTTCCGGGCGCAGGCGCTTGCGTAGATCGGCCAGATCGGGTCGCATTTGCGGGCCGCTGCGCACGAAGCATTCGGCCTGCAATCCGGCGGCCCGGGCCATGTCCTCGAACGGCTGATAACCCGGCCGCTCGACCAGCACATGGTCATCCCGGCGCGCCAGCGCGGCGAATACAAGCGCGAGGCCCGACGAAACGCCAGAGGTGGCAACTACGCGATCATTGCTGATGCCATAGGCATCTGCCAGATGACTCCGCATCGCCATGCTGCCGCCGCCGAACACCGGCGGGAGGGATGCCTGCCCGGAGCTGCCGAACGTCTTGCGCGCGGCCTCGGCCAGCAACGCATCGGGCGCGCTGACGGAACTGTCATACAGCGACAGTCCGCCCCTGCCCGAAACGTGATAGACCCAATCCAGATAGCGCAACGCTTGATCATCCCTCCTGCGAAAGCCTGTCACGCACGCCTGAGGGCGGCTGCAAAAGCGCCGGTCATATGCGCTGACGGCGAACCGCGAGAGATTGGTATGCAAGCGGCGACCGAACGGCAAGCCGCTTGCCAACATGGCTCTGCCGGTTACTCCAGCGCCCCAAGGGCGTTTTCTCGTCAGCACTCCGGTCACCCGGCTTCACATCTACTGCGCGCGGATCTTGAGTGCCTCAGTCAAACGATGCCCCGGTTCCGGCGGACCAACATAGATCAGTACTTCGTCAATTGACGGAATAGCGGGCAAAGCCGATACCCGTTGCCGGGAGCTTTCGCGTGGTGTCGCCCTCCCCCAATCCCCGTTGCATGTCATCGCCTTGTGCATCCGCCGGATTCCCATTCCACGGCGATGTGGAATAAATGCATGTCCACGACCTTATTGAATCGACCGAAAATCCTTGTCGTTGAAGATGAATGCTTGATCGCGGAGGAGCTACGGATCTGTCTGCTTGAAGCGGGGGCGGACGTGATCGGCCCAGTCGGTGTGCTCGAGGATGCCCTGAACCTTGCCGGATCGGAACAGGACATTGCCTGCGCCTTGGTCGATATTGGGCTGGAGGGCGGCATGACGTATGCCGTCGCCGAATATCTCGACGAACACTCCATCCCCTATCTGTTCACAACCGGATATTCCCCCGCGGCAATTCCCGACCGGTTCGGCGGGATAGGGAACTTCCAGAAGCCGATACGAATGGCGGCATTGCTGCGGGGGATTGGCGATCTGATCGATGCGTAAAGGACGAAAGCTCTTCTCGGGCTGGCTAGGCAAAAAGGCGGTGATCCGTCCTTCGATCCCGATGCCGATCGCCGCAGAGAAATGACCCGCGCGCGATAGACAGAACGGCAGATAACCCAGCAAGATTGAAGGCATCAATCGTCGCGGAGGCCGAACCGGTCTGCCTCGTCATCATGCGCGGGCTCGCCCTCGTAAGCCGTGTAGTCAAGGCGCCCGGAGCGAAGCATTTCGTTCATGCGATCGACCGTGTCAGGCGTATCCTCCGCTACCAGCGGAGCATTTCTGGGCCGCACGCGGGCACGCTCTGCCCCTGTTGCCTCGGCTTCCCCGGCGTGGTTGTGAACGACGATCGGGTGGCTTTGCTCATCTTGGTCAGTATGCTGGTCCTGATGCTTTCTGGCGTCTTTCGGGTCGTCCGTCATCGGTGATCTCCAAACTAAAGACGGGTATCGTTCCCAGGATCTGCCCCCGGGGAATGTGCCGCTTGTGCAAGCCATCAACAGGGCGGAACGCCCTGCGATCCATTCGGCCAGCCATTGCTAACGCATGTTTGTGTGTTCCTTTTGCGTGGTATCGGCGGAACCGGATGGTGCGTTCTTCGCTTTTCCCGCATGGATAGCAGGGACCCGATGGTGGCCGGGAGCATCGACGAAGCGGGCCTGGTCTACAGTGCCGATACCGCAGCCGGGATCACGCGCCGTCGCCGGGGCAAGGGTTGGAGCTATCGCGACCCGAAAGGCCAAGCCATCCCGGAAGGTTCAACGCTCCGGCGGGTCCGGGCGCTCGCCATACCGCCGGCGTGGACCGAAGTTTGGATATGTCCGCGGAGCAATGGGCATATCCAGGCAACGGGACGGGATGCCCGCGGTCGCAAGCAGTACATCTATCACCAGGATTTCCGGGCGTGGCGCGATGAGGCGAAGTACGCGCACATGCTGGACTTCGCGCGGCGGCTTCCCAGAATTCGTGCCGCTGTCGACGCGCATATGCGCCTGGCCGGTCTCCCGCGCGAGAAGGTTCTGGCCACCGTGGTCTACCTGCTTGAAAAAACCCTGATCCGGGTCGGCAATGCCGAATATGCGCGCACCAACCGCAGCTTCGGACTGACTACGCTGGGCAGGCGCCATGTGCGGGTCGAAGGCGGGGAACTGCGGTTCCGCTTCCGGGGCAAGAGCGGCAGGCAATGGAACCTGCGCCTTCACGACCGACGCGTCGCGCGCATCGTGCGGCAGTGCCAGGAACTGCCGGGACAGCACCTGTTCGAATACGAGGATGGAGAAGGACACATCCGCGCGGTGTCGTCGGAGGACGTCAATGTTTACCTGCGCGAAATTGCCGGCATCGATGCTACCGCGAAGGATTTTCGCACATGGGCGGGAACGATGATGGCCGCCCGCATCCTGGCGCTGGCCGAACCGTGCGAAAGCACGGCGGCGGCCACTCGTGCCGTCCGCGATGCCGTGACGGCGGTGGCATCGGCGCTTGGGAACACGCCGGCTGTTTGCCGGAAATGCTATATTCACCCGGCGGTAATCGATGCCTGGATGGACCACAGCCTCACGCCGTTGCACGGCGCAAGGCACCAAGACGTTTCCACGCGACGGGAGCCGCAGATCAAACCGGCGCTCAGCACGCTGGAGCGATCCGTCCTGCGCCTGCTTCGCCGTTGACGGTTCAGACTTTGGGCAGATCCTGTTCTGCCTTGCCCCAATCGCGGAGCTTCTTCCCCGTGGCGCGTTTCGCCAGTTCCTGTTCGTCGGCGATGGTGAACATCTGCGCCGATGGCGCCTCTTCCAGTTCCCGCCAGCTGACCGGGGTGGCCACCGGTGCGCCGGGGCGGGCACGGACCACATAAGGCAGGACCGAGGTCGATCCGCGCTGGTTGCGCAGCCAGTCGATGAAGATGCGGCCTTTCCGCTTCGCCTTGCTCATGGTCGCGGTATAGCGGTCGGGGGCATTCTCGCTCAGGGCATGGGCGAAGCGGCTGGCGAAGTCCTTTACCTCCGGCCATTCCGCCACCGGTCGCAGGGGCACGACCACATGCACGCCCTTGCCGCCGGACAGCATGGCGAAGCTGGTCAGCCCGATGTCGGCAAGATTGTCCCGCAGGTCGATTGCGGCGCGGCGCACGTCCGCGAAATCGAGGCCTTCATCCGGATCGAGATCGAACACCATGCGGTCGGGGCGTTCGAGATCGTCGATGGTGGAGCCCCAGCCGTGGAATTCGATCGTTCCCATCTGCACGCAGGCTTCGATGCCTTCCAGGTCCTCGACATAGAGATAGTCGGACTCGCCGCCGTCTTTCTCGCGGATGGGGACATGATGCACCGCGGAACTGAAGCCGCCCTTGTCGTGCTTCTGGAAGAAGCAGTGGCGCGATGTGCCCTGTGGGCAGCGTACCAGGCTGACCGGCCGCCGCGCGAGCCAGCGCAGCATCGCCGCGCCCATCGTGGCGTAGTAATCCGCCAGCGCGCCCTTGGTAACGTTCGCTTCGGGAAAGATCACCCTGTCGCGGTGGCTGATCTCGAATTGCGGTTGCCCGGTCTCCGTGCTTGGCATGTTCGTCTCCGGCCTCACTTCACGGGCGGGCTTGTCCTGTCGCAGACCGAGAAAGCGCGCGTGCCGCACCCGTCCGCCAGCGGTGCGTTCAGCGAAGGCCACTTCGGCGACGAGCGAAGGCGTAACCCATTCCGCGTCCCGCGCTTCAGCACGCGGCACCTCGGTCGCCGGCCGCTTCGCTTGTAACCGCGCCAGCGCGTCCATCAGGCTATCGGTATTCCCCGCATTGAAGCCGGTTCCAACCTTGCCGGCATATACCAGGCGGTCCTCCGCATCGTGCTGCGCCAGCAGCAGGTTGCGGACTCCCCGCCCGGCCGCCGTGCTGCGCGTCCAGCCGACGACGACGAATTCCTGCCGGTTGACGCATTTCACCTTGAGCCAGTTGTGCGTCCGCCCGGCCCGATAGGGCGCATCGGCGCGCTTGGAGAGAATGCCTTCCTGCTCCATGTTGCAGATGGTGCCGAACAGCGTGGCCCCCGCCCCGGTCAAGTGATCGGCGACATGGACGTGCCCGGCATCGATGGCATCGTGCAACAACGCCGCAAGCCGGTCCTTGCGCGCGATGTTGGGGATGTCGGTCAGATCCTCGCGATCCACTTCGAGCAGGTCGAAGGCGAACAGGTCGAGCGCGCCGCCCTCATCCGCGTCCAGCCGTTGTTGGAGCAGCGAGAAGTCGGGATTTCCATCGCTGTCGAGCGCGACGATCTCGCCATCGATCAGCGCGGGCGGCAGGTTCAATCCGGCTAGCTCGCTGGCAATGCCGCCGAACCGGTGCGTCCAGTCCAATCCGCTGCGCGAATGGATTTTGACGTCCGGTCCCGCCACCGCGATCAGGCAGCGATACCCATCGTACTTGATCTCGTGCATCCAGCCCGCGCCCTTGGGCACCGCATCGACGGCGGTGGCGAGCTGCAGGGCGCGGAAAGCGGGCAGTTTGCCGGTACTGCCTTTCTTTCGGACGCTTTTTGCCCGTTCGCGCGGAGCCGGTCTGGCGATGCGCTCCGCTTTCCGCATCGCCACGTCGAAGGCCGCGCCTTTTTTCCCCTTCAGCGAGACCGGAGTCGCGCCATCGGCGATCGCGGCCATGGTGCGGCCGCTGTGGATGCTGGTGAGTTCCTGCCCGGTCAGATCTTCTGCGCCGCCGGCATAGGCATCCTCGACCTTGCGCAACAGCCAGTTCTCGCGCTTGTCCTTGCCGCGCGGCTTCAGCCGGATGAGGATCCATTCGCCCCTCATCCGCGCGCCGTGAAGGACAAAATGGAGGTGGCCTTCCTTCAGCCCCTTGGCGGCTGACTTGCCCGCAATCGGCTCCCATGTGCCTTCGTCCCACAGCATCACGGTGCCGCCGCCGTATTCGCCCTGCGGAATGACGCCTTCGAAGCCGGCGTACGAGACGGGGTGATCCTCCGTCCGCACCGCCAGCCGCTTGTCCGCGGGATCGGCGCTGGGGCCGCGCGTGACGGCCCAGCTTTTCAGCACGCCGTCCATCTCCAGCCGGAAATCGAAATGCAGCCGCGATGCCGCATGCTTCTGCACGACGAAGCGATGGCCGGACGTCTTGCCGCTTGCCCTTCGGGCAGCTTTCCCCTCGGGTTCCCGCGTCCGCGAAAAGTCGCGCCGGCTGTTGTAAGCTTCGAGCGGATCGGGCTTCGGCATCGGGTCAGGCCCGTTTGCGCGGGCGAGGAGCGGAGCGAGCCTTCGGCGTCCGTTTTCGCGCCGGTTTCGGCGGCGCATCGTCCTGGCCTTCTTTCCCTACCGATTTCTTGAGCGCGGCCATCAAGTCTAGCACGTTGCCGCCACGGCGCGCGGGCTTGTCTTCGCTGGCCTCCTCGATGATCCGTCCGCCCTGGGCCTTCTTCTTTTCGATCAGGCGCAGCAGCGCGTCTTCGTAGCGGTCGTGAAAGCGGTCCGCATCGAAGGGAGCGGTCTTCCGGTCGATCAGGGTTTCGGCAAGGTCGAGCAGTTCGGGATCGGGCTTGCCGTCAGGGACATCGCGGAAATAGCCCTGCGCCCGGCGCACTTCATCGGCATAGCGCAGCGTTTCAAGCATCATGCCGCGCCCGCAGGGCTTCAATGCCACCAGGTATTCCCGCCCGCGCATGGCGAGCTGCCCGATGCCCACGCGCCGCGTGCGCCGCAGCGCCTCGCGCATCACCACGAACGCCTCCCCGGCCAATTCATCCGCCGGCACGACGTAATAGGGCCGCTCGAAATACAGAGCGTCGACCTCATCCGCGCGCACGAACTGAATCAGGTCCAGCGTCTTCTTGCTCTCGAGTTTCACGCCCTCGATTTCCTCGGGCTCCAGCAGGACGTAATCGCCCTTCTCGAGTTCATATCCCTTCACGATGTCATCGGCGTCGACCGGGCCAAGACCGGGCACGACCTTTTCATAGCGGATGCGCTTGCCCGTAGGCTCGTGAATCTGGTGAAACGCGATCTGCGCGCCGCTTTCGGTCGCGGGATAGATTTCGACCGGGATCGAAACGAGCGCCAGCCTGATCTGGCCCTGCCAGTATGGTCTTGCAGGCATGTTCTGGCCTTCCGTTGCCGTCGCCAAACAATGCCCCAGCAATGCTCAGGTTCCGGCCGACCGCGGCCTCTTGCCAAATGCGCGCCGATCCTAACCTGTGACAGGAAAGCGGAAATCCCCCTTGGCGGACGCATTGTTTCCAGTTCCGTCATCCAGCAACCGCGAAAGAGGGAACCATGCCCGCCCGGTCCGTACTCGTCAGCCCCTACAGACTGGTCGAAAACACGCTTGCCGGCATCTGGAACTCGTTTTTCAGCATCCTGCCCAACATCGTCGGCGGGCTGGTCTTCCTGCTGGTGTGCTGGGGCATTACCCGGTTGATCCGCCGCTGGATCTGTTCGTTGACCGCGCGCCGCAACCGTTCCGATCTCGGCGGCCTGCTATCGTCGATCGCGACCATTTCGATGATGACGCTTGCTGTGCTCGTCGCGATGGCGATCGTGTTTCCCAGCGTCTCGCCCTCGGGCATCCTGTCCACGCTGGGCATCGGATCGGTCGCCATCGGTTTCGCGTTCCGCGACATTCTACAGAACCTGTTCGCCGGCATCCTGACCGTTATCAACCAGCCCTTTGCGCGGGGCGACATCATCGCCGTGGCCGGGGCGGAGGGCGAGGTCGAACGGGTGGAGGCGCGGGCCACGATCATTCGCACGGCCGACGGCCGCCTCGTCGCCATGCCCAATGCCACGATCTATACCTCGCCATTGACGATCGATCCGGTCGACGGGCCCCGCCGCGATCAGATTTCCGTCACCGCGCCAGGCGGCAAGGATCTGGGCACGCTTATCGCCACGCTTCGGCAACGGCTGAAAGGCCTGACGGGCGTGCTTGACCAGCCCGCCCCCCAGGTGATTTGCGAGGGCGTGGCGGGACCGGACGTGCAACTCGTGATCCGGTGGTGGACGGCTACCAAGGGAGAGCGGCGCCAGGATACGCATTCCGCGGTGGTCAATGCCGTTATCGGGATCGTAAAGTGACGCGATACCGCCCGTTACCAGGAAGCCGACAGAACGCAGCCGTCATGCAACGCCGCTCCGCTGAGACGGAGCCGGTTGCGGGCTATCCAGCGGCCTTGCTTCGGCTCAACAGCACCACATGAACCGGTGCGTGAAGCCGGCATCCCGGCTCACCGCTTTATAATCAGCGAAGCGGGACGCTTGCGTGGCGTCCACTGCCCACGGCCCGGGAAATTCTTGAGGATTTCGCCGTCCCACAACCGGGCCACGCGGCGGTGCAAACGCCAGCGGCCGTCTTCGCCCTTCATCGCGTGATCCTCGTAATAGCCCACAAAGCGCAGGTCGAACGGCGTATCGCCGGCGCACTCGGTCACGAACGCGAACGATCGCATTTTCACCGTGCCGTCTTCCTGCGGCATGTACTGCACCTGCGACACATGGTGCTGGCGGCCGGGAAAGCCTTCGGCGTTGCGGTAGTGCTCGGCGATTCCGCGAATGCCGTCATGGCCTTCCCAGATGTCGGGCTCCTCGAAAACCTCTTCGACCATGCGGGCGTCGGACGTGAAGCAGGCCACCAGGCCTTCGACATCCCCTGTATCCAGAGCCCACGCATAGGCAGCCAGCAGGTCCTCCAGTGCGAAGCGATCCTCAACCGAAAGAGCCATCGTATTCCTCTCCATTCTGTTGACACAACCGTAACGATCGTTATTTTCAAATGCAAGAGGTAGCCTGAAATCGCAAAGGAGTTCCAAGGTGCGAAGCCGCACGGGATGCACGGCATCGTCGGCGAAAGCAGCCGTATGTGGCGTGAAAAAGTCGCTCCGCGCTACGCCTCTATTCGAGAAATTCCAGCAAACCGATACAGAAAGACGCAGCGCGTGAGCGAAACCGATATAATCGTGATTGGCGGCGGATCGGCCGGCGCGGCAATGACCGGCCGCCTTGCCTCGGCCGGATTGAATGTAACGCTCGTTGAAGCGGGTGTGTCCGATCAACATTTCCGCTCCCGTATCCCGGCCCTGACCAGCTCGATTGTCCAGAACCCCGCGTTCGACTGGTGCTACCAGGTCGAACCCGACGAATCCCTGGGCGGCCGCGCGGACATCTGGCCGGCAGGCAAGCTGCTGGGCGGCGGCAGCGCATTGAACGGGATGATGTTCATCCGCGGACATCGGTGGGACTACGATAACTGGCGCGCGCTTGGCGCCGCCGGCTGGGACTACGAGTCCGTCCTGCCCTACTTCCGGCGCATGGAGGACAACGAGCGCGGCGCGGATGCCTGGCGCGGGACGGGCGGCCCCATCGCCGTCTCCGAAGGGCGCGCGCGCTATCCCATTACCGATGCATGGATCGCCGCCGCCGAGCAGACCGGCATCGAAAGACGCGACCTGAACGGCGAAAAGGCCGAAGGCGTCGACTACGTGCAAGTGTCGCAGCGGGACGGAACGCGCTGTTCGTCGGCGCGCGGTTATCTTCATGACTTCAAGGGATCGACCCCGCCGCGGACATTGCTGGGCGCGCAGGTTCTTCGCGTCCTGATCGAACATGGGCGCGCCGTGGGTATTGCCTATCTTCAGGACGGCGAGGAAAAGAAGCTGCTCGCCCGGCACGGCGTTGTCCTGAGTGCCGGCGCCATGAACACGCCGCGGCTGCTGATGTTGTCCGGCGTCGGCCCCGCCGGCCATCTTGCCGAAGTCGGCGTGCCGCTGGTGTGCAACCGCGAGGGCGTGGGCCGCAACCTGCAGGATCACGTCGGCACGCACATCGTCAACGCCGTGAGCGCGCATACCTTGAACGACGATGCGCGAGGACTGCGTGGCGCGCTGTCCGTATTCCGCTACGCGCTGTCGCGGCAGGGTGCGCTCAGCACGTCCATCGGCCACGCCCAGGCGTTCGTGAAGAGCCGCCCTGGCTTGCCGGCCCCCAACCTCCAGTTGTCCTTCGCCGCCTTCGCGTTCGACTTCGACGACCAAGGCAGGCTGATGCTGCGGAAAAACGCGTCGGTCTCGACCCTGGTCGGTCTGATGCGCCCCAGCTATCGCGGACGGATCACGCTGAAGTCCGCCGATCCCATGGCGCCGCCGGTGATCCATCACCAGCAGCTTTCGACCGAGGACGACGTCGACCAGATTGTCGAAGGCATTGCCATGGCCAGGAACATCCTGGCGCAAACGCCGATCGCGCCGTTCATCACCGAAGAGCTGCGCCCAGGCCCCGCCCTCACCGGCAAGGAAGAGTTGCGGAGCTACGTCCGGGCGGCGGCCATCCCGATGTTCCATCCCGTCGGCACCGCCAAGATCGGTGCCCCCACGGATCCCATGGCGGTGGTGGACCCGGACCTGCAAGTCATCGGCGTAAGCGGGCTGTGGGTCGCGGACGCGTCGATCTTTCCGTCCCTGCCTGCCGGCAACACCAACGCCACCGCGATCATGGTGGGCGACAAGGGCGCCGACCACGTCCTCAAGACCCTGCGGCGCAACACTTGAAACAGCATTCCCCTGCATGAGAGGATCAAGCCCATGGCGAGTTTCCCCGAGACAATTCACTTCACTGGCCTGAACACCCCGGTCCGCCTGGAATGGTCGGCGCACGATCTGGACGTGGTCGGCGAGATCCCGCGGGAAATCGACGGCGCCTTTTTCCGGGCCGTGCCCGACCCGGCCTACCCGCCCAAGTTCGAGGACGAGATCGTCCTTTCGGGCGATGGCATGGTCTCCAAATTCGCCATCCGCGACGGCAAGGTGAATTTCGCGATCCGCTACGTCGAAACCGCGCGCTACAAGGCCGAGAAGGCCGCGGGGCGCGCTTTGTTCGGCAAATATCGCAACCCGTTTACCGACGACGCGGAAGTCCAGGGGGTCGAGGGCACGGTGTCGAACACCACGCCCGTCTGGCATGCCGGCCGCCTGTTCATGACCAAGGAGGACGGCCTTGCCTACGAGATCGATCCCGAAACGCTCGCAACGATCGGGCGCTGGGACTATCACGGCGCGCTGAAATCCAAGACCTTCACCGCGCATCCCCGCGTCGACGCCGAAACGGGGGAGATGTTCTTCTTCGGCTACGAGGCCGGCGGCCTGTGCACGGCGGACGTGGCCTATTGCATCGCCGACAAGGACGGCAACCTCGTTTCGGAGCAGTGGTTCCAGCAACCCTATTGTTCGACGATCCATGATTTCACGATCACCGAGAAATACGCCGTCTTCCCGATCTTTCCGACCACGACGGACCTCGACCGCGTGAAAGCCGGCGGCCCGCACTGGGCACACCAGCAGGACCTGGAAAGCTGGGTCGGCATCATGCCGCGCTATGGCAAAGTCGAGGAAATGCGCTGGTTCAAGGGGCCGAAGGGCGTTTCCGCGTTCCATTTCGTAAATGCCTACGATGACGGCGACAAGGTCCACCTCGACATCTGCCTGTCCGACACCAACGCGTTCGCCTTCATGCGCGAGGCGGGCGGCGTCCACCGCGCGCAGAACGAACTGGGCGGCGGGTTGACCCGCTGGACTTTCGATCTCGCCAGCGAGGGCGAGGGCTTCGAATCCCGCCTTATCGGCCCGCCGGGCGACATGCCGCGGCTGCGCGATGCGGATCAGGGCCGCGCCTATCGCGCGGCATGGTATCTGACCATCAATCCGCAAGGCGGACCACCGCTCCCCGGCGGTCCGGTCGGCGCCGCTTTCAACGCGATGCTGCGCGTGGAGCCCGGCAATGGCCGGCTGGACATGATGCCGCTGGAGTTCGGCATGGCCATCAGCGAGCCTGTGCATGTCCCCTCGTCACAGGGCGATCACGAAGGCTGGCTACTGGCGGTGGTCGATCGCCAGGTCGAACCCAATCGCTTCACATCCGAGCTTTGGATTGTGGACGCGGGCAACATCGCAGCCGGACCGGTCGCGCGGGTAACGGTTCCTGTTCCCTTGCGCGCGCAGGTCCACGGCGCCTGGGTTTCGAGCGAGCGGCTCGCTGAGGCACAGGCCCACGCGCAGGCAGCCTGAAGCGAAAGGGGAAGCGCGGTTGCGTTTCCCCTTTCCCCGGACGAAACAAGAAGCGCCCGGCGGAACGTTCCCGCCGGGCGCTTCTTGTTTCCGGGCGCGCGCGATTCCGCTAAGCGAAGGCGTCCGCTTCGGTCATCGCTTTCGCGATGCGCAGGGCGCGGGAGATCAGCAGTGCCCCGACGATGCACAGACAGGCCGGCGCCACGGCCAGCACGAAAAACAGCGACGTGCTTGCACCAGCGCCGATAACAAGGCCTCCCAGCATCGGCCCGCCGATCGCGCCAAGCCGCGCGACGGCAACCGCGATGCCGATAGCGGAGGAGCGCAAGTGCGGCGGAAAGAAGCCGACCGCCACCGCCATGACGACAAGGTGCGCGGCCGAGATGCCACCCCCCGCGACCAGCAGCAGGACGCCCCAGCTCCACAGCCCGGGCGCGACCACGCCCAGCAGCAGCAGCGCCACGACCGCGCTCGAGTAGGTCCCGACGATCGCCGGAACCGCCCAGCCGCGATCGAGCAGCAGGGAAAGCCCCAACCCGATCGTCAGGCCGCCGAACTGGATCAGGGAAAGGAAGCGCGATGCGGTATCCATGCTGAATCCCGCAAGCGGCAGGATCGTGGGCACCCAGCTCGTCACGTAATACAGCACCAGCGCATTCACCGCATAAAGACCGGCGAACAGGACCGTCGAAAAGAGCAGCGGCGGGCTCAGCAGCTGAACGAACGCGATGGAGTTCTTCTTCTCACGCGGTTGCTGCGCGCGGTTTCTGAACGTGGGCGATTCCGGCAATTGCCAGGCCAGCACGCCCAGCAGGGCAAGCGTCGCCGCGCCGCCCGCCATGAACAAGGCCTGCCACCCCCCCGCAGCGATGAGCGGCGGGGCAAGCAGTCCCGCCACGATGCCGCCGGCCGAAATGCCCATGGAGACGACGGTCAACGTCCGCGCGCTTTTGCCGGGCGGCGCCAATTCGGCCACGAGCGCCGTGACGTTGGGAAGGCATGCCCCCAGCGACAATCCCGTCGCCAGACGCCAGAGCGCGAATCCCGTAACCGTCCCCCCGGCCGCCGTCCCCAGCGATGTGAACGCCATCAGGGCGGACGCGGTAAGAATGACAGGCCTGCGCCCCACGCGATCGCCGATTGGCGCGATCAGCACGGCGCCCAGCCCCAGCCCGAGCAACACCGCCGACAGCGCCACGCCGAACGACTGCGGCGGCACGCCCAGTTGGGCTGACAAATGCGGCACGACCAGTGGCAAGGCATAAAGGTCATAGCCATCGATGCACATGACGAGCGCGCACAGCAGCAGCGGCAGGAATGCCCGCGCCCCGGCGGAAGGTGTTTCCGATTTCACGATCATCAATTCCCCGTAACGTTGCCGGGGATATCCTTTTCGATATCCACGTAGCGCCCTGCCAGCGCATCGTGTTCGCCAGCGGCCAATGCCACGGCGAACAGGCGCAGCCGCGCCATGCCTTCCGCGCTTTCCTCTTCGGTCGTCGCTTCCAGCAAGGAGACTAGCGGCTTCGCGAAGGCGCGCGCCTGCTCAGAGCGCAGCGTTTCTTCCGCCATCGCCGTCATGATCGTGCCCGGCTGGATGGCAAAGGCGCGGACGCCAGCATCCTGCTGCTCGACATCGATATGCTCGGTCAGGCGAATGAGGCTGGCCTTCGCCACGGCATAGGCCGAGGCGAACGGCGCCACGAACGTACCGGCCTGCGAAGCGATGTTCAGTATCCGTCCGCCGCCGTTCGCGATCATGTCGGGCAAGGCGGCCGAGATGCACAACAGCGCGCCCAGCACGTGAACGCTCTGCGTATCCCACCAGGCCTGCGTATCGACCAACCCGGCGGGGCCAAGCGGCCCCTGCACGCCGGCATTGTTGACCAGCAGGTTGGGCACGCCAAAAGCGGCCTTCGCCTCCGCATAGGCGGCGGCCACACTCTCGCGATCTGTGACGTCGCAGCGGACCGCCAAGGCCCGCCCCCCGGCAGCGCCGATGGACGCGACCGTTTCCTCGACCTGCGCCATCGTACGCGCCGCCACGGCCACCGCCGCGCCAGCGTCCGCCAGCGCGGTGGCGATGCCGGCACCCAGCCCACGCCCTCCGCCAGTCACGAAGGCGACCGTGTTCGCCAGCCGTGCGCTCACGGCCGATCCCAGGGCGAAGGCATGTGGTAGGGAACCGTGATGAAGTTCGCCTCGATCTGGCGCAGCGCGCCGTCCTCGATCTTGAACAGTTCGGCGAGATAGAACGTGTGCGGACGCCGGATCAGCGACGAGACATGCTCGCCATTGGTCAGCGTGTATTCCGCCAGCCGGCCGCAATGGTCGATAAAGCCATAGGCCATCACCAGCCCTCGCTCCTCGTCGATCAGCGGATAGCGCCGCCCACGCAGGCGATCGTCATAGCGATACCAGCCGAGCTTGAATTGCTCCTCGCAGGGGAGGCCCGCTATCGGCAGGATGAAATCGGGGTTGTTGGTGGTCTGCACACCGTTTTCCACGCGATTGCAATCGGGATGAAAGCGCGTGAAAATCTGCCCGTCGTTCTGTTCCAGCGTGTTGAAATAGCCATCGGCGATGGTCAGCAACCGCTCCCGGCTCATCCGTTCCGCCTCCGGTACGAAGGCTTCCATGATGGGCTTGCGCTCGAACCTTGGGTTGGGAAACTTCAGCGCTTCGTCGCTGTCGCGCACGACCAGCACTTCCACCTCGTTGATCGCGCCGGACGGGTCCACCCCCAGCCGGAACGTGACGGCCGATTCCTCGACCGTTTCGATCACGGTCGTGAACAGGCCGACGTGCCCGGTACGGACGTCGGCGAACCGCAGGTCGTAGTCGCCCCGCCCCGTGGCGGTTCCCCAAAGGCCGTCGCCGATCATCAGGGCAACGTTGTTTTCCGTGGAGCGCACATCGTCGGCCCAGCGCAGCCGGCCCGGATCGCGCGCGACGATCGCCTCCATGAACTGGTCCATGACGGCATAGAGCGCCGCCCGTTCGTGGATGAAAGGCACCGCGCTTACCATGCCTTGCCACTCACCGGATTGGCATAGTGGAAGGGCGGGACGAAAACCTCCGGGAACGCTTCGTAATCGTGGGTCGCCGGGCGATCCGGTTGAAGGCCATCGATGTTGCGCACCATGGGCACGCCGCCGTGGTTGGGGCCGCGATCGAATTCGCAGTAGAACGTGATGAAGGCGTGCAACGACTGGATGCGCCAGACGCCATCGATCAGGCGATAGCCGTTTTCGTAGACCGCTTCGCCCCAGCGGGCCTCTCCGCCCAGCCAGGCGATGAGGATGAACGCGCGCCACCGGCCCTGCGCCCGCTGGCCGTCGGAATCGATGTGAATCACCGGCTGCAACTGCATGTGGTTGAACAGGACGCCGCGTTCGTAACGCGGCAGCGCGTGAAGATACTGCCGCACCCGGTCCTGCCCTGTATAGACGCCGCGGCCCGCGATTTCGAGCGTGCCGTCCGGCGCGAACATGTCGGCCGCCTCGTCCCACAGCCCCTTGTCGACATAATAGCCGTAGGCCGCCTGCAGATTGCAGATCGCCAGATGGGATTCCGCGATCGAGGCCTTCCGCTTCAGCGCGCCAACCTCGTCCCTCAAGGCATCGATCGACTCGCGCAGCGCTGCGATTTCATCAGACATCCGAACTCTCCTGCTGGTCGCTTGGGCGACAATCTCGTTGCGCCTCATCGTAACGTTCGTTATGATTATTGCAAGAACCTCGATGACTTTATCGAGAGGCAGGAGAGAATGAGAAATGACCCCTGATGGCATCCGGATAACGCACCCCGACAAGCTTTTCATCGACGGACAATGGGTTCGTCCGGCACGGGGCGGCGCGATCGAAATCACCTCGCCCAACAGCGAGAAGGTTATCGCGCGCGTGGCGGAAGCCTCCAGCGAAGACATGGACGCCGCCGTGGCCGCCGCCCGGCGTGCGTTCGACAACGGCGGTTGGACCGGTCTGACTCCTGCCGAACGCGGCGCGTTTGTCCGCCGCTGGGCCGCGATTCTGGGCGAGCGCGTGGGCGAACTCTCGGCCGCGTGGACGGCGCAGGTCGGTGGCTTGGCCAGCTTCGCCCCGATCATGCACGGCGGGGGCGTGGCGACGCTCGATTTCATAGCCTCGCTCGGCGAAAGCTACCCGTTCGTCGAACGGCGGCCGAGTTCGCAAGTCGACACCGCGATCGTCGTGCGCGAGCCCGTGGGTGTCACCGCGTGCATCGCGCCGTGGAACGCACCGTTCAGCACGATGTCGAGCAAGGTGGCCTACGCCCTCGTCGCGGGTTGCACGGTCGTTATGAAACCGTCGCCGGAAACGCCGCTCGAAGCCTACATCATGGCGGAAGCCGCGGAAGCCGCCGGGCTGCCGGCGGGCGTCCTCAACCTCGTGTGTGGTGATCGCGATGCGTCCGACCATCTCGTCAACAATCCGGACGTGGACAAGGTCAGCTTCACCGGCTCCACCGCCGCCGGCAAGCGCATCGGCCAGGTTTGCGCCAGCCGTGTCGCGCGCTGCACCCTCGAGCTAGGCGGCAAGTCGGCGGCCATCGTGCGCGATGACTTCCCGATCGAGGTTGCCGCCGCGATCCTGGGCAACACGATCACTGTGATGTCGGGCCAGGTCTGCGCCATGCTGAGCCGCGCGATCGTACCCCGGAAGCGCCATGACGAACTGGCCGATGCCATCGCGCGTGTGATGCAGGGCATCAAGATCGGGCACAGCGACGCGCCCGATACGCAGCTTGGCCCGCTCGCCATGAAGCGCCAGCTCGACCGGGTGGAGGAATATATCGCGCTGGGCCGCGAGAGCGCCGATCTCGTGACGGGCGGCGGCCGTCCCTCCAGCTTCAACAAGGGCTACTTCATCGAACCGACGCTGTTTGCGAACGTCGACAACCGCAGCCGCATCGCGCAGGAAGAGATCTTCGGCCCAGTCCTCGCCTTGATCCCGGCGGAAGACGAGGAAGATGCGATCCGCATCGCCAACGAAAGCAGCTACGGCCTGAACGGCTCGGTCCTGACCCATGATGCCGATGCGGCCTATCGCATCGCGCGTCAGATGCGGACCGGCGGCATCGGCCAGAACGGCATGCGCCTGGAATTCGGGATGCCGTTTGGCGGCTTCAAGCAATCGGGGATCGGGCGCGAAGGCGGCGTGGAAGGGCTCCAGCCCTATCTGGAAACCAAGTCCATCCTGCTGGATGCCGCGCCTGCGAGCCTCTGATCAAACGCAGTGAGGGCGGACGACCCAAGTCACCCGCCCTCATCTGCATTCACGGAAGAATGGCCCGTCCTCGCGTTACCGGACAGGACGGGCCGGGTCTTCAATCTTCCAGCGGCACGGCGTTGATGATGTGCGCCTGCGTATATTCGAGCAGCCCGGCTTCGCCGAGTTCGCCGCCGATGCCCGATTGCTTCGATCCACGGAACGGGATGTTGGCATCGATCGCAAGGTGCTGGTTCACCCACACCGTGCCCGTGTCGATGCGCTTGGCCACTTCCGTCGCGCGGGCGACGTCCCTGCCCCATACGGTGCCGCCAAGGCCATAGTCGCTGTCGTTGGCGCGGGCGATCACGTCTTCGATATCATCGTATTGCAGCACCGGCAGCACCGGGCCGAACTGTTCCTCGCGCACCAGCGCGGCATCGTCGCCGAGATCGCGGACGATCGTGGGAGGGATGAAATAGCCCGGCCGGTCCAGCGGCGCGCCGCCGGCAAGCACGGTGCCCTCGGCACGGGCGCTGTCCAGCAGCGAGACCACCTTTTCGAACTGCATCCTGTTCTGGACCGGTCCGATCGTGGCGCCCTGCTTCGATCCGTCATCGACCACGGCTTCGTTGGCAAGCCGCGCCAATTCGTCGCAGAACTCGTCGTACATGGAAGACGGCACATAGGCCCGCTTGATCGCGACGCAGATCTGCCCGGCATTCGCCATCGCGCCCTGATAGACCTTGCGTGCCACGGCCTGCGGATTGACGTCATCCAGCACGATCGCGGCATCGTTGCCACCGAGTTCCAGCGTGACGCGCTTCACGCTGTCCGCAGCGGCCGCCATCACCTTCTTGCCGGTCGCGGTGGAACCGGTGAAAGCGATCTTGGCAATATCGGGATGCCCGGTCAGAAGGGGGCCCAGCTCGTTCTGGTCGCACAACACGTTGAACACGCCGGCCGGCAGGATGTCCTTGGCCAGTTCACCGAACAGAAGCGTGGTCAGCGGCGTCGTGGGCGCGGGCTTCGCCACTACGCAGTTGCCTGTCACCAGCGCCGGCCCGAGCTTGTTCATCAGCAGGATCACCGGGAAATTCCACGGCGTGATCGCGCCCACCACGCCCAGCGGCGTGCGGTGTTCGACAACGCTGTTCCCGCCTTCTTCGCGCAGAACTTTCGGTTCGACCCGCATGGCCGCGAAGGCGCGCAACGTGAACACGCTGCCCATGATCTCGTACATCGCCTGGTCGAGCGGCTTGCCCTGCTCGCTCGTCAGCAGGCTGGCGAACTCGGCTGCCCGCGCCTCGAGCGCATCGGCCAGCGCCACGACCAGCGCGGCGCGCGCTTCAACGGGCGTCGCGGCCCAGGCCGGGAAAGCGCGCCTGGCAGCCGCGACCGCTTCCTCAAGCTGGGCTGCATCGGCCTTCGGGCATTGCGCGAAAGTCTCGCCGGTCGCGGGGTTGACGACGTCGAAGGTCGTTACCCCGTCCCTGGATTGGCCGTCGATCAGCAGTTTGAATTCGTGCTTCATATTCGCTCTCCAGTTGGTGCCGCAACGGAACCAAAGCGTGGGCAGGTCGATGCCCATTCAGGCTTAGTGGTCCCGACGGGGTTAGGGCCGTGCCGGTTCCCTCGCTCCGGCCTTCTCGGATTCGATCCTTGATAGCGCGTCAGACACGCTGTTGGGATCAAATTTCAGCATGGCGGACGATTTTAGCGCCGGGTCCCAATGCTCGGCGATTTTCCCGCGGGCAATCCGGAAGAGATCGAACCAGCTCGTCACGTACCCTTCGTCCTTGTCATCGCGCATCGGGCGCTGGGTGACAACCAGAACAAAATCCCGCTCGGCGATCATCGTGATCAGCGGCAGAGTGATCGTCGGCTTCACGGGGCGCTCGGGCCGTGACCCCCGGATGAAACGCGCCAGCGCATCACGCCCCGATGCGACGTTCGGGTTATGCTGCAGGTATTCCACGGTGAAATAGCGGTCGACCAGATCCGCGCGCCCGCCAAGCAGGACTTCGCGATACATGTCGTAAACAAGCTTCTTGTTGGACGCGAGCACAGGATCGGGGCTGGCCAGCAACGCGGCTTGCGCATCCTCTGCCTGGATGGACTGCGCCTGGCTTGACGGCACTGCGGCACAGGCAAGCAGCGCCAGGATCGGGTAGAACTTCATGGGCAGCACCTCATGCGCGACGCAGCGCGGCGAGGCCAAAGCCCCGCCGCCACTTTTCAGTAATGCCCCCTCAGTACCGCGCGGTGAGCTGAACTGCGACCGTGCGAGGACGTTCAGCCAGGGCCGAAACCGATCCGTTGGCACCGCTGACCGTCTGCCGGAAGCCGGCCGTGGCCTTGTTGGTCAGGTTCTGGCCGATAACCGCCAGGCCCCAGCGATCGTCCTTCGGACCGACGCTGACGCGAAGGTCGACTTTCGCATAACCCTTCTGCCGGATCAGATCGTCGGCCGTCGACGACTGGAAGTACCACGAGCTGAAGTAGAGCAGCGGCGATACCCGCACGTTCATGTCGCCCGCCGGGATCGTCGCGTCGAGGCGGAAATTGCCGGTCCATTCCGGGGCAAAGCCGCGCCGCTTGCCCGAAAGGTCCTGCCGCCGGCCAATACAGCCCGAAGAGGCACCCAGCAGCGTCTGGATCGACGAACACGGCGCACCGTTATAGTTGCGGTAGATCGCATCCAGATAGGCAAGATCGGTGCTGGCGGTCAGCCAGCTCGTCATGCGCCAGCTGGCCGAAAGCTCGACACCCTGCGAGCGGGCGGACGCGGCATTGGCGACGCTGACGCGCACGGTGCCGCTGGGCAACGTTTCCGAAACCGATTCCTGCAAGCCGGAATAATCGCCCCGGAACGCGCTTAGCGAGAAGGTAACGCGGCGATCGAACAGATTGCCCTTGATACCGACTTCGTAGGCGTTGACCGTTTCCGGGCCGAAATCGCCACCGGCCGAACCGCCGCTATAGCCACCGGCCTTGAAGCCCTTGGTATAGCTTGCATAAGCGGTGACATCCGGCGTCGCTTCGAACTGCAAGCTCACCGACGGCATGAGCTTGTCATCCTTGCGGTGCGGGTTGGCGAAGTTCTGGTTGTTCGAACCCAGGATCGTGTTCAGCGTATCGCTGACCTGCTGGCTCGCCGGCACGAAGTTTTCCGGGGTCGGATAATTCGGGTCCGCCGTTCCGTTGCGCAGGAAGCGGAAGCCGTCCTTCTCCACCACGGAATAGCGCAGGCCGAGGTTCAGCTTGACCCGATCGATCGGCCGGATCGTGGCGGCGCCGAAAACCGACTTGGTGGTCGCGTCTTCATGCACGGTCAGGCGCCCGGCAACCGGGGTCTGCGCGGTGTATGGCGGAGCCGAAGCACCAAACGGCGCAAAGAAGAAGCCGGTCACGCCATTGTTGCGCATCTTGCTGCTCGAATAGTAGCCGCCCAGCTGCCACTCGAAGAAGCCACCCGTCGGCGATGCAAGGCGGATTTCCTGCGACCACTGGCGGAACGTTTCGCGCTGGAACACCGGCAGCAGGCTGCCGCCACCGATGCCGGGCACGGGCGACGGAATAAGCTGCTGCAGATATTCGGTATTGTGGTTGAAGAAACCCGTGATCGACGTGAGCGTATAGTCACCCATGCTCAACGCGTTGGTCCAGCCCACTTCATTGAACGCGTAGTCGAGTTTGCCGGGACGGCTGGAGTTCCGCCAGTTGAGCTTGTCGTCGACGGCCGTTCCGTTCGCCGCAATGTAGTTCGCGCAGCTTCCACCCACCGGGAACGGCGCGGGCGGCGGGCAGCTTTCCAGCTCGAACGGCAGGAAATCGTCCGAAGTCGTCTTGCCGGTGTCGTAGCGCAAGTCCGACCGGAAGTTGGACGAAGGCGTGAAGGCCAGCGAAATGCGGCCGACACGGTTGCGTTCGTGCGGAGCGTCTTTGCGCGTGAAGGCATTCTTCACATAACCGTCCATGCCGGACAGGCGGCCGGCAGCACGCACGCTGAACATGTCGCCCACCGGCACCGTCACACCGGCTTCGACGTTGTATTCGCCATAGCTGCCATACAGCGCCGATCCGTTGGCGGCCAGTTCCCTCCCCGGCTTGCGGGTCGTGATGTTGAGCGCGCCGGCGATCGCGTTGTTGCCGAAGAAGGTCGTCTGCGGCCCCTTGAGCACTTCCACCCGCTCGACATCGAACAGCGCGGCACGGATGGCGCGGGGACGCGAGCGGTAAACGCCGTCGACGAAGGTCGCCACCGATTGTTCGAACCCGGTATTGTTGGACGAGCCGATACCGCGAATGTTGAGCTGGTCGAACGGCCCGGGCGTGATCCGGACGTTGGCCAGACGATCGGCGACCGCGGACAGGTTGGTCAGGTTATCCCGCGCCAGCTGCTCGCCACCCACCACAGACACGGAAATCGGCACGTCCCGCAGGCGCTCCGTGCGCCGCTGGGCGGTGACGACGATGTCGCCGGACGTTGCTTCTGCTTCGTCAGCCTGCGGCGAAGAAGCTTCGTCCGCTGCGGCAAATGCCTGACTTGAAACAGAAATAGCAGCGGCGATGACCATGGCACTGGCGCACGCCCGCAAAAGTTCAGTTTTCATGTTACCTCCCCATATATCACATGATGATTGTTCGCCGGATGGCTGGCGGCGGTGCGGCCGCAAGCCCCGGTCAATCCGAAACGCGCTGGCCGTCAGGCGCCCCCGGCGCCTGCGAAATCACGCGACACGCGGCCATCGGCCGCCCTGCATTTTGCGCGAAACGAACGGCACCGTTCAGAAAAGCGCCCGATAGGAACCTGTGTCGCTCTCATCACACCCTCTCCTTGCCCTCCACTTTGAAAGTGGTTTGAAGCCAGTTCGAGATTGATATAACGATCGTTACGATTGGTCAATCGAGCACGTGCCAGATTTCTGATCGCATCCTTGGCACTTGTGAATCACGCCAAGTGCCGGAACCCTAGGGAGAGAACACGCCATGCCGCCGAGAACCGCCGGAATTACTGAATCCCAAAGCCCGGAATACGCCGCCCGCACCGCGCGGAATCGCGCGCTCCTTCTGGATTTCGTACGGCTTTACTACGATGAAATGAAGGTGCGCGAAGCCTTCGAACGTTACGTTCATCCTGACTATATGCAGCACAACCCCGCCGTCACCGACGGGCGGGAAGCCGCGATCGCGCACCTGGAAGGACTGCTCGCACGGCCGACGGTCAGCATGGACGTCCGCCGCATCCTGGTGGATGGCGATTATGGATTCGTCCATTTGATTGGCCGCCAGGGGCCGGAAGATCCCGGGCATGCGCTGATGAACATCTTCCGATTCGCGGACGGGCTCATCGTAGAGCACTGGGATGTGGCGCAGCCCGTTCCCGCCACCACGGCCAGCGGCCGCGGCATGGGTTAAGCGGCGAACGCCCTACCGGGACTCACG
Organism: Novosphingobium sp. UBA1939; assembly: GCF_002336885.1. Taxonomy (NCBI): domain Bacteria; kingdom Pseudomonadati; phylum Pseudomonadota; class Alphaproteobacteria; order Sphingomonadales; family Sphingomonadaceae; genus Novosphingobium; species Novosphingobium sp. UBA1939. Next base: position 100,559 of record NZ_DDFB01000063.1, read on the forward strand.
CGCTGGAGTGCCCACCCGGCCACACCACCCCCTTCCCTCAATGGCGATGCGGCAAGCCATCGCCATTGGCCGGGTTCACTCCTCGGGCTGATGGTCCAGCCGGGTATTCTCCAGAAACAGGGACCGGCCCTGCTCATCCTTCGCTTCCAGCGTGGCGATCAGCGTGCGCAGAATATGATCCAGCGTCGCCCGTTCGTGGGGCTTCAACCGGGAAAGCAGGAACTCCGCGACAAGGTTTGTCGCCGGGCGCATCGCACGGAACAGCCGCTCGCCCTCCGCCGTCAGCGTCAGCCGCTTTCGCCGCCGATTCGCCGGATCGGTCACCGTCACGACGCGACCGTTCTTTTCGAGCGTGGCGACAGCCCGCGAAATGCTCATGGGATTGACGCCGGTCAGTTCGACAAGCTCGTGGCTCGCGGCGGATCGATAGAAGCCGATCTGCATCAGCACCCGGAATTCGTTCAGGCTGATCCGATGCTCGTGAGCAAGGAAAGTCGAAAACGGAGCCATGAGACGGTTCGCGAGCTTGAGAATGTTGTGAAGCATTTCCGCTTCCGGGCTCAAGTCGGATTGTAACGCCTGTGGCGGTTCAGACGGATCGGATGGATTTGACATAGCGGCTCACTGTGGCGCTGCGCCCGTCTTCGTCAAGACCCATGATCGAAGGGAAACCGGCATCGGCACAACGCCAGGAATACTGCAGGCAGCGCGCGCAAAGCCATCTGTCGCGCGCATTCCAGACTGTGGTCGGCGAATGCAATCGGCCGGCGCCCGCCATATCCACACTTGCAAGAATATCTAACGATCGTTACGATTACCGTCGAACGATTAAAGGAAGAGAGGAGCGCCCCACCTATGGTTTTCCCGTCACCGTGCCCGGGTAAATCCCTGTTCGCAAATACAAAACCGGCGCTCCACCCAGGCAACGCCGCCACCGGCCTTGCCGTTCCGGCCGGAGGAAAGGTTCATGACTGACGCCTTCTCCCCGCCCTTCTCCACGCTGGAAAACCCCCGGCTGGAATTCGTGATGGAAGTGCGCCTTTCCTTTCCGCGCGTGCAGATGATCAACAACACGCCCTGGGGTGGCAACCGGGGGGCCGTTTACGTGGAAAGCGGAACGTTCGAGGGACCGCGGCTTCGCGGCAAGGCCGTGCCGGGTTCGGGAGGCGACTATGCCTATTTCCGGCCGGACGATGTCGCCGTGTTCGATGCGCGGTACATGCTCGAAGAAGAGGACGGAACGCTCATTCTCCTCAACAACAAGGGCTTTTTGTGGGGCCGCAAGCCCGACACGATGGAACGCATCCGCGACTGGGCCTTCCGTGGCGGCCAACCCGTGGAACACGAGGAATATTACCTGCGCGGGCAGCCGAGTTTCGAGACTCCGGTCGGCAAGCACGACTGGCTGACCAAGCACGTGTTCGTGGGCGTGGGCGAACGCCTCGTCTCGGGCAACGTCCTGCGTTACTACGCGCTGACGTGAGGCTGGCATGACCGACCAACGCACGCTGGAAGAGCGCAACGCCGAAATCGTGATCGCGATGTGGAAGGGCGTGATCTATGAAGGCCAGGACGAGGCCGTCTTCAAATATATCCACCCGGACTACATCCAGCACAATGTGAACATGCCGTCCGGCCGCGAGCACATTCTGCACCTGGTCAAGATCATCCGGAATCTGCCCGAAGGGTTCACGCCGCCCGCACGCAAGGAACTGCTGCGGACGGTGGCGCAGGGCGACTATGTGGTCGCCATCTGGGAGCAGGAGCAGCCAGACCCCACGCGCCCCGGCGAAACCTATCTGGGCCACGCCTTCGACATGTTCCGTCTGGAGGACGGTCTGATCGTCGAACATTGGGACGATACCCGCAAATGGCCGCGCCCCTGGAACGAGGAGCAGCCATCTTGAGCGGCAGGACGGAACTGATCGCGGCGGGAGAGCCGGTTGCGGGGCAGACCACGCCGGTCATCGCGGCGGACCACGAAGCGATGCTGCGCAGCACCGATCCCGATATCGAGCGCAACAAGCGGCTGTGCTATGACATGTACCGCATCGTGCTGCAGGCTGGCCGCGCGGACCGCGTCAGCGATTTTATCGGGCCGGACTATATCCAGCATAATCCCAACGTCGTCAGCGGCCGCGACGCGCTCGCAGCCTTCATCCGTTCGTCCCGGCCGGAGCGCGAGATCGAGCCGGCGATCCGTCTGCCCCTGATCGCGATCGTGGCCGAACGCGACATGGTCCAGTTCACATTCGTCCGTCCGGAACGGGATGCCGACGACGCTCCTTACCACACCAGCTGGTTCGATCTTTTCCGCATCGAGGACGGCAAGATTGTGGAGCACTGGGATCCAGCATTGAAAAGCGCCGAGATGCTCAAGCTCGATCCCAATCAGCGCCGGCTCGCGACGTAGCGACAAAGCTAGCGATGCTGCGCAAATCCTGGCGCAGCATTATCCCGAGACAAAGCATAAAGAGACAACCGCCAGAACCTTTCCCTCTTCTTCCCGACCACGCCGCCATGAAGGATGGGCGCCCGGCCCATGCGTCGGAAAGCGGAGCAAAGACCGGATCAAACCATGCCACTTTCGTCCTACAGCATTCCGCCGGAACGACTGGCCGCCGCGCGCCGCAGCTTCGCCGCCATCGTCGGCGCGCAAAACCTGTTCTTCGATGCCGAAGACCAGGATTCCTATTCCGACGCGTTCGCGGTCGATGACAGCCGGCACCGCCCCGCAGGCGCGATCGCCCCGGACACTGTGGAGCAGATCCAAGCGATCGTCCGCGTCGCGGCCGAGCACAGGATTCCGCTCTGGCCGATCAGCCGGGGCAAGAACCTCGGCTACGGCGGCTCCGCACCGGTGCTGGAAGGTTCGGTCATCCTCGATCTGTCCCGCATGAAGAAGATCGAATACGACGAGGAAAACGGCACCGTGCTGCTGGAGCCGGGTGTCGGCTTCTACGATCTGTATGATTTCCTGAAGGCGCGCGGGCTCAAGCACTGGCTTTCGACGCCCGGAAACAGCTGGGGCTCGGTCATCGGCAACGCGCTGGATCGCGGGGTCGGCTACACGCCCTATGGCGAACACACGACCAAGCTGTGCGGGATGGAAGTGGTGCTTGCCGACGGCACGCTGGTGCGCACCGGCATGGGCGCGCTCACCGGCTCGCCCACCTGGCAGCTCTATCGCTTCGGTTTCGGTCCGGCGTGGGACCAGATGTTCGTCCAGTCCAACCTGGGCATCGTCACCAAGGCCGGCCTGTGGCTCATGCCGGAACCCGAATCGCTCATGGGCATGGACCTCGAGTTCGACCGGCCGGAAGATCTGGGGCCGCTGATCGATGCCATCGCGCCGCTCCGGCGGGAGGGCGTGCTGCAGCAATCGCCCACGATCGGCAACTGGTTGAGGGCCGCCGCCATCCTGACCACGCGCGCGGAATGGACGGACCAGAAAGGCGCACTCTCCGACACGGTGATCGCCGCGATCCGCAAGAAATTCCAGATGGGCTGGTGGGGCGTCAGCCTGCGCCTCTACGGACGCGAGACGATCAACCGCGAAGCCTATTCCATCCTCGAAAGCGAGATGAACAAGCTCAAGCCGCTCAGCATGAAGCGCACGAGCTGGAAACGTGGCGATCCGCTGGAAATGACCGGCTGGACCGGTACGCCGCTCACCTTCCCGATGCAGAACGCGAACTGGCACGGTGGCCTGGGCGGGCATATCGGCTTCTCGCCGGTGCTACCGCAATCGGGCAGCGCGGCGATGGAGCAATTCCGCAGGACCTACCAGCGCTACCAGGAATTCGGCATGGATTATCAGGCAAGCTTTGCGTTCGGCGAACGCCACCTGATCAACGTCAACGCCATCCTGCTGGACAAGGACGATCCGGACATGATGCGCCGCGTCGATCCTTTCATCCGCACGCTGGTGGCGGATGCGAAGGCGCATGGTTACGGGGAATACCGCACGCACCTTGACTATATGGACCTTGTCGCATCGACCTATGATTTCAACGGTGGCGCCCTTGGCAAGCTGAACGCCAAGGTCAAGGCCGCTCTGGACCCCTTCGGCATCATCGCGCCGGGCAAGAGCGGGATAGGAACTGCCGCAGGCCAATCGGGGGATCGCTGATGAACGGCCTCGCCACTGTTACGCGCGGCGGCTTCCTCGCCCTTCTCGCCGTGCTGTCCGCCGCGCCTGCGCAGCCGGCAGAGCAAAAGGATCCGGTTGCGGCCGCGGCTCCCGCAGCGCGCCCGGGCCCGCCCTCACCGCCACCGCCGCTGACGCTTTCCGCCCGGCCAAACGCGAAAGGCGGTGAGCGGCTCTATGTGCAATACTGCGGGATGTGCCATGGCAAGGGCGGGATGGGCACCGGCCTGCTTGCGCGCCGCACCGATCGCCCGCTGCTTGAAGAGCGGAACGACCTGACGGTCGACTACGTGATCCAGGCGGCGCGGACGGGCATCGGCAACATGCCCCCCATCCCCAGAGGCGAAGTCAGCGACGCGGATATCAAGCAGATCGCGGCTTACCTCACCACTCCGAAGGCGCGGGGTGGGCGATGATCGACCTTAGCCGACGCACGTTCATGGCCGCCGCGGCCGCAGTCCCGCTTCTGGGCGCCTGCCGCGTCCATGCGGCGACCGCCGCCAGGATCGCGCTTTACGACCCGACGCTTGCCGCAGGCAGCCAGTTTGCCATCCGCGCGCGCGAACTGGGCTTGGTGGCGATCCCGCTGGAGCAGGACCGGGTCAGGCTGCTCCGGAGGATTTTGGCCGGCAGGCCGGTCTCGCTATGGGGCGTCTCGCGTCATGCGGATCAGTTGCTCGCGAACGGGATCATGCGCGAACACGGCTATCGTGCGCAGTTGGCCCTGCGCCATCAGGGCTATCAGCCGATCACGCCCGGATGCGGTCAGGCGAGCCGGATGGCGGCGGCAATGAGCCGCGTCGCTTCGGATCAATGGCCGACCGCTTTTGCGGAGATGGCGGCGGGACGCTCTTCCTTGTGCGAGGCAAGCCAGCGCGAGGAAATGGACCGCGCGACGATCTGTTGGTCGTTCACGCTTGCTGGGGGCGCTTGACCCTCACGTGAGGGCGGCTGCGAGAACCGAAATCTTGGCTGCCAGTTTCGTGTCCCGCTCAGACAACCCATTCGCATCGTGCGTTGTGAGCAATATCGAAACGCGTCCATAAACATTGGACCATTCTGGATGGTGGTCTGCCTTTTCAGCTTCGAGCGCGACGGCCGTCATGAACGCAAAGGCAGTCACGAAATCCGGGAAGTCGAATGTCTGGACCAGCGCATCACGCCCCGGCTCATGGGCCCAGCCACGGAGCGCGGCCAAGGCTTCCACGCGCTCCTGATCCGCAAGCCGCTTGATCATGCTATCCCGACTTTCTGATTGATGGCACCGAAAATGTGACGTCCGGCTTCGTCTTCCATCCCGCTGCGGATGGTGTCGCACAGCTTCGGCTCATTGCAACGATAGCCGCAGGATGGATGCGCTTGAGTGCGGGGGTTGACGTTGTCACGCCAGCTCCGCCACGTTCAAGGCCCCGCGCCGCAACTGATCGCGTTCGATGCTTTCAAACAGGGCCGTGAAATTGCCCTCGCCGAAGCCTTTGCCCATCTTGCGCTGGATGAACTCGAAGCCGTCAAGGCCGATGAGGTTCTCGAACAGGCTCACGTCTTCTTCCTCTCAAATTGCGTTAGTGGGCAACGCGATTGGTCACCGGAATCAGAGCACCGTGAATTGCGCGGGCAGCAGGCGACACCAGGAACGAAACAACCTCGGCTATGGCATCGGGATGCGTCCAGCTCGATCGGTCGGCATCGGGCATCGCGGCGCGGTTGGCCGGCGTGTCGATGATGGACGGCAGCAAAGTGTTGATGCGAATGCCACTCCCGGCCAGTTCGGCAGAAAGGCTCTGTGTCAGCCGCGCCACCGCGGATTTCGAAGCAGCATAGGGTGCCATACCAGCCCCGCTCGGCTCCGCCGCAGCGGCGCCGAGCGTGACCATGGCCCCTCCGGCTTTCAGGTGTGGGAGTGTTGCATTAACGACATTAAGGGTCGTCTCGAGGTTCGCGCGGTACAATTTCCGCCACAAGGCCGCGTCGCTTGCCACGACCGGCTGCCATTCGAACGCCCCTGCAAGATGGACGACGCCATCAAGGCTGCCGAGTGCTTCTACCGCTTTGCCTATCGAGCGTTCCGCAGCGGTCGCGTCCGCCAGGTCCTCACAGATGATCGTGAGCGGTTCATCGGCACTTGTCCCTCTGACAATTCGCGCAACCTCGTGCCCCTGCCGCTCCAGCAGCGCAATCACCGCCAATCCCAGGGAGCCGTTAGCGCCGGTTACAACGAGCTTCATGCGGGAATTTCCTGTGATCTTCGCGAATTGTGGTTGCTGGAATCCCGGCCAGCGATCAGATGGGGAAGCACCCCTTCCACGAAATGATCGAGGTTGGCCTGGTTGAGCCCGGCGATGTTGATCCGGCCGTCATCCGGCATGTAGATGCCGTGCGTGCGCCTCACGGCGGCGACCGCATCGGGGGCGATGGGAAGTCGAGAAAACAGGCCGCGCTGCTGGGCCACAAGAGCCAGAACGGGGTGGGCCGCCGCCAGCTTCTCCCGCACCGTCTGAAGCCGCTGGCGCATCCCGGTAAGTTCGTCTTGCCAGGCTGCCCGCAGATCCGGATCGTCGAGGATCGTTCCGACCACCGCTGCCCCATGGTCAGGCGGCATTGACCACAGCCTTCGGGCAATGGTCAGCGCGTTGGCTTTCGCGAGGTTCAGCATCGCCGCACTCCCGGCCTGTACAAACAACGCGCCAACCCGATCGCGATACATCGCGAAGTTTTTGTCGCAGCTGTAGGCCAGGAGGACATCGGGCACGGTGTCCAGGATCAGCCTGGTGCCCCAAGCGTCCTCCTCCATCCCGTCACCCAGCCCTTGATAGGCCAGGTCAATGAAGGGGACCATACCGCGCTCATTGCACAGCGCTGAAAGAGCCCGCCATTGCTCGCGCGAAAACTGCGTTCCGGTTGGATTGTGGCAACAACCGTGAAGCAACAGCACGTCATCCTGCCGCGCGTCCGACAGCGCGGAAATCATCGCGTCGAAAGCGATGCCCCCGGTGGTGGCGTCGAAGTAAGGATGAGTTCGCACCTCCAGACCGGCGCCGCTGAAGATCGGTTCATGGTTGGGCCAGGTTGGCTCGCCGAGCCAGATGCGCGCGCCGGGGCGCGCGCAAGCCATCAGTTCGGCCCCGACGCGCAATGCACCCGTCCCGCCGGGGGTCTGGAGGCCGAAGCGACGTTCGCCAGACCACTCCTCGCCGGACACCAATTGCCACACGAGCCGGGCGAAGCGCTCGTCGCCTTCGGCCCCGAGGTAAGACTTGCTGGCCTGCCCGGCGACAAGGGCCGCCTCCGCGGCCTTGACCGCGCGCATCACGGGCGTGCCGCCAGCCTCGCCCCGGTAGACGCCCACACCCACATCGACCTTGTCGGGCCGTGGATCGGCGCGGCATTGCGCGATCAGGGCCAGCAGCCCGTCCGGCTGTTGCGGCTCAAGGCCCGCAAATGCCTGATTCCGAAGCGTCATACGCCGGCCCTGGTGCGTGCGTAGTCCTGCGTGCCCGCGTGGAAAACCCGGTCGGCCGGAAGCAGGGTCCCGACCGCGATTGGCTCATGCCCGCGCAAGCGCTCGTAGATCGGCCCCAGATCGGCGTCGCGCGTTTGCTGCAGCAGGTCTTCGAAGCTCTCGATGACGAAGTAGTTCTGCTGGTAATCATCGATCCGGTACTGCGAGCGCATGACCCGTTCGAGATCGAAGGCGATGCGGTGGGGAGACGGATCGTCGAGAACAAACACGCTTTCGCCGTAAGACGAGACGATGCCCGCGCCGTAGAGCTTGAGATCGCTGCCGTCGCGGATCAGCCCGAATTCGACCGTGTACCAGTAAAGCCGCGCCAGGGCCTCTATCATGCCCAGCCGGGCGGCCCGCAGCCCACCTTCGCCGTAGGCCTGCATGTAATCGGCGAACACGGGATGGACGAGCAGCGGGACGTGACCGAACACGTCGTGAAAGATGTCCGGTTCCTGCAGGTAGTCGAACTGGTCAGGCTTGCGGATGAAGCGTCCGGCAACGAAGCGACGGTTGGCCAGATGCTCGAAGAACACCTCGTCCGGCACCAGGCCCGGCACCGCCACCACCTGCCATCCGGTCGCGCGGGTAAGGCGCTCGTTCAACTCGTCGAAGTCCGGAATTCCCGGCTTCGTCATCCTGAGCACATCGAGCCCCTCCATGAACGCCGGTACCACGCGCGGCCGGAGCATTTCGGACTGACGCTCGAAAAGCCGATCCCACATCGCGTGCTCGGCCGGAGTGTAAGTCTCCCAGCCCTGCGGGATGGTCCAATCCGGAGCCGCGCCGGGCGGCAGTTCACTTGCATTTGCCATGATGAGAATGTAGCGTACGCGCATGAAAAAACGTTTCAAATATTGCGAGTACGTCAGCAATATTGATGTAATTATATCATATTTGCAGGAATACAGATGACGCTCCATCACAACCCTTCCGTGGGAGGCTCGGGCCACGATGATGGTGGTTCCGCACCACCGCGATTCGCCGCCCGCGCGGGCCGTCTGTCATGAGCGCGGCGCTCCACGGCAGCGGGCGCTCGCCCGCTTCATACCGGGCACGAATCGTGCCTAATTTCAAAGGCTTGGATTTCGTTCAGCGGGCATGGCACCTGCGTCAGGGCGAGCAGTCCGGCCCACGGCACCGCACGATCGCCTCGCGTGGTCTTGTGCCGCAGAACTCCAATGCCCGATGCCTCGGCAGGGACCTGGACGCCTTGGATCGGGCCTTGCCCGAGCACCGGCCCGATGCCGATGGGGATGTGGCTTGACCAGCAGCCGGCCGCTCGATCCGATCGACCGCAAGTTGCTTCACGAGCTTCAGCGCGACGCGTCGATCAGCCACGCCGAGCTTGCGGAGCGGGTTGGTGCCTCTACGGCGTCCTGCTGGCGAAGGATGCGTGCGCTGGAAGCAGACGGTATCCTCGGCCGTCATGTCCGCCTGGTGGATGCCGCGCGCATAGGCCGCGGGGTCAACGTCATCTGCCACATCAAGATCAAGAACCACTCGGCCGAGACTACCGAGGCTTTCGAAAGCTTCATCGCATCGCGCGACGAGATCATCGAGTGCTATTCGATGTCGGGCGATTGGGACTACATGCTTCGCATCCTCGTCGCCGATGTCGAGGACTATAACCGGTTCCTCATGCGCACGGTGCTGAGACATGCCTCGGTCGCCACGGGATCGTCGCACTTCGCCCTTGCCCAGGTGAAGTACACCACGGCCGTCCCCCTGTAGGAAGCGGCCGTGGTGCGATTTGCCGGGCGGTGGTCGGGCTCGTCAGGCGTCCGGCCAGGACCGCCCGCCGGCCACCCACGGGCGGGTATTGCAGGCGGTGCTAGAACTTGGCGGACAGGCCCAGTCCATAGGTGCGGGGTGCGCCCAGCGTGGCAAGCGTCAGGCTGGGCAGCAGGGGCTGGGTGAAGGCCCCCGTATAGACCAGGCGGTTCGTGATGTTGCGTCCGAACGCATAGACCTTGAACGTATCGTTGGGGGCCCAGGTCAGATTGGCGTCGAGCGTGGCGAAGCCCCTGGCCCGGGAGGCATCGGTGAAATCGATGGTGAGGTAGCGCGACGACGAGAACTGGGTTGCTACGGTCGCATCGATCCGGCCTGCGCCGGCAAGCTGGAAGGTGTGAGTGTAGCTGGCAGTGCCCGAGAATTTGGGCGCCCGCGGCAAGGGACGGCCGCTGCAGTCGATGATCGGGAACGGCGTTGCCGGCGTCACGCCGCAGGCGGTGGTCAGGCCGGCGACCGCACCGCCCGCCGGGTACACGAACGAGTCGAACTTGGTGTGGAGGTATTCGCCGCCGGTCTGCAGGCTGTCGTTGCTGGTGGGCCTCAGGGCCAGTTGCGCGTCAAGCCCATACACGGTCGCCCGGCCCGCATTGGTCAGCGCATTGGCGGCACCACCCACCCGGTTGAGCGTGGTGATGAACTCCTGCGCGTCCTTGTACTTCCAGTAGAAGCCTTCGAGATTCAGCTGGATGCGCCCGCCCGCGAAGCGGTTGCGCGAGCCTACCTCAAGCGCGCCGACCTGCTCGGGGTTGTAGAACGACGCGGTATTCACGGTGCCGGGCAGCGAGAAGGGATTGAACCCGCCGGACTTGTGACCTGTCGCGTAGGTCACGTAGACCATGTTCTGCGGCCCTAGGTCGTATTCGATGCCGACCTTGTAGGAGGCACGGCGGAAATTGCCCCGGAAGCCGCCATATAGAGGTGCCGCAGGGGAAGGCAGATTTGTCGCAGTCCCCGGTATTCCCATGCGCCGCGATGGCTGTGAACGAATAACTGGTTATGACGCCGTAGCGGGGGCCTCTGAACGTCCGCAATGGCGGCGATTTATGTCACAACGCACCGGTAGCAGCCGACCGCACGACCTGGCGCAATGGCTACCGCGACCGCAGCCTCGATACCCGGCTCAGCACGCTTAACCTCAATATCCCCAAGCTGCGGATGGGCGCGTACTTTCCCGGCTTTCTGGAACCGCAGAAAACCGTCGAGAAGGCGCTGGTCGCGGGCGTTCGGCCCGCTGCGTGAAGACGTGCCGGTGGTGGTGATGGACACCGGCTTTGGCGGCATGCCCGACGTGGGCTGGCTGATGCAGGGTTTGCCCGGTGCACGCATTGTGGCGCGAAGCAACAGCCGCGAGATGCAGGCGCGGTTGTGTGCCCTCGGGACAGGGCTCGCGGTCCTGCCCAAGCCGCTGGGTGCCGTGACGCCGGGGTTGGTGGAGGTCAACATTGGTAGTGAGCCGCCAAGCCGAGAGACCTGGCTGGGCTACCACCGTGACATGAAGCGCTTGCCGAGGCTGCGCGCCCTGGTCGACCTGATTGTGGAAAGCGCGGCGATGCGATGATGTCGCGAACGTACACATTTGGCGTACGAGTTGCCGTTGCGGTCGGCGCGCAGCAAAGGCAACCATGTCCCAGCCCTGGTCTTTCAGCAGTACAGCGGCCAGATCAATGTATGGCCGGTTCCGATGCCCTGACCAAGGGGCCCAAACGTCCGGTGTAGAGGCGGTTCTATTACAGCGCGCCATGCAATCTTTCGAGATAGCCGCACAGCATGTCCGCCATGGCTTCGGCATAGGCATTGATCTCGGCCGGTTCGCGCGGCGTTTCCGAAAAGCTGGCGCCGACGTCGCTGAGTGTGCGTTTGATCAGATCACCGGATAGATGCCGCTGCTCCTCGCTGGCGTGAGGAAGGGCCTCCGCCAGGAAATCCCGGAACAGGCGCTCGCTCCCCGCCTTGGCCTCGATCGCTTCGGGCGCATCCCGGTAGAGCGGGGCCGCATCGGCGAGCGCGCGGCGAACCGCCGCCTCTTCGCACTCCGAAAGGATGAAGGCGTGGACCAGCCTGCGCAGCCGGACGAGCGGTGGCTGTGCCTCGTCTTTCATGATGCTGGTCAACAGCGTCACGGTGCGCCGCCATTCGTCGGCCTGAAGACGGAAAAGGATCGCCGCCTTGTTGGGGAAGTACTGGTAGAGCGAACCGACGCTGACACCCGCCCGCTCTGCCACCCGCGCCGTGGTGAATCGCCGCTCGCCCTCGGTCGTCAAAACCTGAACAGCCGCATCGAGCACCGCCGCAACGAGGTCGTTCGACCGGCCCTGCTTGGGGTGCTTTCGCGAAGAAACTCCGACGTTTCGCGCCATGCCCGCTTCCTTTCCCGCCAATGCGAATAGGCCAACCTGACGAAATAGTCGTATTTATCCCGACAGGCAAACGCCGAGGAGAACCTTGATGAACACGCTCACCACTGCCCCCGTCGGCCCGCTGCTCGCCCGCCTCTTTGCAGAGGCCGAAGCGGCCCACCCCATGAACGATCCGGCCTTCGCGTCCATCTCGGACGAGGAGCGTGCGCACATGATGCGCGACAAGGCCGGCTATCACGATTTCTATGCGGCGCTGAAAAACTATGCGCTGCCGGTTTCGCGAGATACCGGCCGGCTGCTCTACATGCTGGCGCGCGCCGTTGGGGCGCGGTCGATCGTAGAGTTCGGCTTGTCGTTCGGACTCTCGACCCTGCACCTTGCGGCGGCGCTAAGGGACAACGGCGGCGGCCGGCTGATCACTACCGAGTTCGAACCTTCCAAGATCGCGCGGGCACGCGCGAATCTGGCGGCCGGAACGCTTTCCGACCTTGTCGAGATTCGCGAGGGCGATGCGCTGGAGACGCTGGCATCCGATCTTCCCGAGGCGATCGATCTGTTGCTGCTCGATGGCGCCAAGGCGCTGTACCGGGATGTCCTGGCCACCGTGGAAAGCCGCTTGCGGCGCGGTGCCGTGATCATCGCCGACAACGCCGATCACTGCCCCGAGTATCTCGAATACGTCCGCGATCCCGCCAACGGCTATCTCACCCTGCCGTTCACGGAGGACGTCGAACTCACGATACGTCTGAATTGAGAAGGGGGAAGGAATCATGTCTTTTCGCAGGTGCGGCGTGGCGGAACCCGAAGTCAGCTGTGGCACCATAGCGGACCTTGGCACTTCGTGCCAAAAGCCGCCCCATGATAGTGATCCGATCTTCCAAGCCTGATGACGGTGAGCGCGTTGTCGAAATCTGGCGGGACGCGGTCGATGCGACGCATGACTTCCTTGCACCGAACGATCGAATGGCCATCGACGAGATGGTATGCGGGTTTTTACCGGCAGCTCCATTGTGGCTAGCTGTCGATGCCAACGATCGGCCTATTGCATTCATGTTGATAGACGAAGGGCATATGGAAGCCCTTTTCGTCGATCCCGAGGTTCGAGGACAGGGCGTTGGCGCAGCCTTGGTGCGCCATGGGCTGTCGCTTCAATCAACTATGACGACCGACGTCAACGAACAGAACGGTCAGGCTGTCGGCTTTTACGAGCGGATGGGTTTCAGGCGAACCGGACGCTCACCGCTCGATGGGCAAGGTCGGCCTTACCCGCTGATCCATTTGCGTCATGGCGGCTAACGTAACCTCCGCTCTCTACCAGGCATCCACGTAGGCGGTACGCCGAGACATCGCGTCACGAGCAGCCGGATCCGACGATAGCTTTAGTCCAGCGGACTGAGTTCTTGCCCAATCGCGCGCCGCGGCAATGGTGAAGGCAGGAAATGTCCCGAGCGTAAGCTGAGCTATGGTGGTGGAGCGGGCGATACGCCGACGAAAGACCCAGTTCTTTTTGCCGGACGCCAGCGCGTTAATGATTGCGGGGCTGAGAGTTTGAGCTTTCCCCACGATACCCTCGTCACAGGCGAGGCGCATAAAACCATGGCACAAATCATGTCACAAGGGCTGTCCAAAACCGGCCGGATTTGTCCAAATCTGACTGAACCGAAAAGCCACCCAAATGCCAGAGCGCTCCGTTCCAACACCTAGAAATCGGCGGAAAATCGCCAAAAATATAAGCTTTGAGGTGATTTTCGCGCTGGTAGCGGAGGAGGGACTCGAACCCCCGACACGCGGATTATGATTCCGCTGCTCTAACCGGCTGAGCTACTCCGCCCCATCGCGCGATCGCAGGGGATCGCTCGGCAGGCCGCGCTCTTAAGCGGGGAGCCGCGCGGGGTCAACAGGGGAAACACGGGATGGAACAAGTTTCTAGGCCGCTGTTCCCGCCCCGGTTTACCGCGCCCGTCCACGGAAGGACCACTGCGCGATGCCCTCCCACGGGCCGCCCTTGTAGCGGTGCAGTGCCAGCCCCGCGAAGCGGAACGGGCGCGGGCGGAACGCGGCCTCCAGCGCCGCCTGCAACGCGCGCGCCGCCGCGCGATCGACCTTGTTCTGGACGGTGACGTGCAGTCGGGGGCGATGGCTGTCCTGCGCGGTCAGCAGGCCGTGGAAATGCTCGGCGATGTCATCGCGCAGCGCCAGCAGCGGCGCACACTCGATGGCAAAGGCCGTGCCCTTGCCCAGGTCCATCACGCCGGAAAGCCGGGCCTCTGGCGGCGCATGGTCCGCGCAGACGCGCGCCAGCAAAGCCCTTGCTTCCTCCTCTGCAAAAGGCGGAAGCGCGTGAAACAGCGTAACATGCGCGGCCAGGAAATTGCGCTCGGGCGGAAAATGGGCACGCCGCAGGCGGTCGAGCCACGCTTGTTCGGCCGGCGGCAGCGTGGCGGTGACGATTAGTGGGGAGCGCCCGGCCGGCGCCCCTGCCCCCGCCTCGTCCGCGTCAAAGCTCTCCACGTTGCCGCCGCAGCGCGAACCACTTGGCGACGTTGGCGTTGTGCTCCTGCAGGGTGGACGCGAAGACATGCCCGCCCGTGCCATCCGCCACCATATAGATCGCTTCGGTCTTCGCCGGGTTCAGCACCGCCTCGATCGAGGCGCGGCCGGGGTTGGTGATCGGCCCCTTGGGCAGGCCGACCATGGTGTAGGTATTGTAGTCGTTGACCGCCTGGATCTCCGACTGGCGGATGCGGCGGCCCAGCGGCTTGCCCTTGGTGATCGGGTAGATGATCGTCGGGTCCGCCTGCAGCAGCATCCCCTTGCGCACGCGGTTGGAATAGAGCCCCGCCACCATGCCCCGTTCGGAAGGCTTGCCGGTTTCCTTCTCCACGATCGAGGCGAGGATCACCGCGTCGCGCGGGGTCTTGGCCACCGTATCGGGCGATCGCTTGGCCCACAGGTCGGCCAGCGTCTTGTCCATCGCCGCCTGCATCCGCTTCAGCACCGCCTCGCGGCTCTCGCCACGCTGGAAAGCATAGCTGTCGGGCAGGACCGAGCCTTCTTCCGGCACGGCGACCCTGCCGGTCAGCAGCGGCTGGTTCATCAGCCGCTCGTAGACCATGATCGACGGCAACCCTTCGGGCACGGTCACCATCCGGCGGATGGTGCCTTCGGCGCCCTGCAGGATCTTGAGGATTTCCGAAGCGCTGGCATGGCGCGGCAGCAGGAATTCGCCGGCCTTGATCGGCTCGTCGCTGCCGAACAGCTTGGCATGGGCGCGGAACGAGGACGCCGAGGGGATCGCCCCTTCCTTCTCCAGCTTGGCCGAGATGCTCCACAGCGCCACGCCATCGGGCACGACGAAAGTGGTGTCCTTCGCCAAGGGTCCGGGGCCGTACCAGGTGTAGAAAAAGCGGCCGACCGCGAACAGCAGCACCGTCGCCACCACCAGCGCCAGCAGCCAGGCCTTGCCGCGAAACATCATCTTCCGGCTCCCGGCTTTGCCGCGGACGCCACGCCGACGCCTGCTCAGACCGCTTTCACGATCACGCTGGCGTTGGTGCCGCCGAAACCGAAGCTATTGTTGAGCGCGGCGCGCACGGTGCGCTTCTTCGCATGGTGCGGCACAAGGTCCACGCCCTCGGTCCCCTCGTCGGGATTGTCGAGGTTGAGCGTCGGCGGCACGATCTGGTCGCGGATGGCGAGAATGCAGAAGATCGCTTCCACCGCGCCCGCGCCGCCCAGCAGGTGGCCGATGGCGGACTTGGTGCTGCTCATCGAAGCGCCGCCCAGATCATTGCCCAGCACGCGCTTCACCGCGCCCAGTTCGATCGTGTCGGCCATCGTCGAGGTGCCATGGGCGTTGACATAGTCGATGTCGCCCGGCTCCATCCCCGCCTTGCGCAGCGCCATGCGCATGGCCAGTTCCGCGCCCTTGCCTTCCGGGTGCGGCGCGGTGACGTGGTAGGCATCGCCCGAGAGGCCATAGCCGACGACTTCGGCATAGATCTTCGCGCCGCGCGCCTTGGCGTGCTCGTACTCTTCCAGCACCACCACGCCCGCGCCCTCGCCCATCACGAAGCCGTCGCGGTCCTTGTCATAGGGGCGGCTCGCCTGTTCGGGGCGATCGTTGTAGCTGCAGTTCAGCGCGCGCGCCTGCGCGAAGCCGGCCACGCCCAGCGGGTTGATCGTGCTTTCCGCGCCGCCCGCCAGCATCACGTCGGCATCGCCGTCCTTGATCATCCGGGCCGCGTCACCGATCGAGTGCGCGCCGGTGGAGCAGGCCGTCACCACCGCGTGGTTCGGCCCCATGAGGCCATACTTGATCGAGACCTGGCCCGAGATCAGGTTGATCAGCCGCCCGTGGACGAAGTGGGGGGAAACCCGGCCCGGTCCCTTCTCGTGCAGCACGATCGATTCGCTTTCGATACCCGGCAGCCCGCCGATGCCCGACCCGATCGAGCAGCCGGTGCGCTGCTTCAGATCGTCATCCATGTCGACAAGGCCGGCGTCTTCCAGCGCCTGCCCGGCGGCGTCGATGCCATAGACGATGAACGGATCGACCTGGCGCTGGATCTTGTGATCGACGCGCTTGCCCGGGTCGAAGCCGTATTCGTGATCCGCCGGCTTCACTTCGCAGGCGATCAGGCACTTCTGGCCCGTCGTATCGAACTTCGTGATCGGCCCCGCGCCGGATTTGCCGGCCAGCAGGTTTTTCCACACGGTTTCAACGTCGGCTCCCAGCGGAGTGACGAGGCCCAGTCCGGTTACGACCACACGACGCATGATATTCTCCGAAACTTCCATTCGCGGCCCTGGCCCATCGCTGGCCTGGCACTTTCACGCACAACAGGCCCAGACCCCTTGCGGGCTGAGCCTGTCGAGGCCCCGTCCTTCACTTTCCGGCCGGGAGTCCGGGGAAAAAGGACAGCCCTTCGACAAGCGCAGGGCAGACGGGGGTAATCTGTAAGAGCCTGATCAGCCCTTGTTTTCGTCGATGTACTTGATCGCGTCGGAAACGGTGGAGATCTTCTCCGCCGCGTCGTCCGGGATCTCGACGCCAAATTCTTCCTCGAAGGCCATGACCAGCTCGACGATGTCGAGCGAATCGGCGCCCAGGTCGTCGATGAAGCTGGCGTCTTCGGTGACCTTGTCGGCCTCGACGCCGAGGTGCTCGACAACGATCTTCTTAACGCGGTCGGCGGTATCGCTCATAAATGCCCCTTCGAAGGAAAGCGGTTGGTTTTTGTTTCGGCTTTCGCCCTAATGTGCGGATTGCTGGCTGGCAAGTAGGGCGTGAACGGCGATGCCGCAAGCACCCCACGGCCCGCCGTCATCCCTTTGACGGTTCCACCACCCGGATATGCAGTTCGCGCAGCTGCTTGAGGCCCGCCGGCGAAGGCGCGCCCATCAGCAAATCCTCCGCGCGCTGGTTCATCGGGAACAGCGAGATTTCGCGCAGGTTCTGCACGCCGCAGATCAGCATGACGATACGGTCCACGCCGGCGGCCATGCCGCCGTGCGGCGGCGCGCCATACTGGAACGCGCGGTAAAGGCCGCCGAAACGCTCCTCGACGTCCTCCTTCGACAGGCCGACCAGCTCGAACGCCTTGACCATCGTTTCGGGCGACTGGTTGCGGATCGAGCCGGACGCGATCTCGTAGCCGTTGCAGACGAGATCGTACTGGAAAGCGTTGATCGTCAGCGGGTCCTGCGTGTTCAGCGCCTCCAGCCCGCCCTGCGGCATCGAGAACGGGTTGTGGCTGAACTCGACCTTCTTGTTCTCCTCGTCCCATTCGTAGAACGGGAAATCGACGATCCAGCACAGCGCGAACCGGTCCTTGTCGATCAGGCCGAGTTGTTCGCCCACGCGGTTGCGGGCGAGACCCGCCAGCTTGGCCGCCTGGTCTTCCTTGCCGGCCGCGAAGAACAGGCCGTCGTCCGCCCCCAGGCCGAGTTCGGCATAGAGCTTCTCCATGCCTTCCGTGCCGTGGTTCTTGGCGATCGGACCGCCGAATTCGCCGCCCTTGCGGGTAACATAGCCAAGCCCCGCGAAGCCTTCGCCCCGCGCCCAGTCGTTCATGTCGTCGAAGAACTTGCGGCTCTTGTCGGCCGTGCCCGGCGCCGGAATGGCGCGGACCACGCCGCCCGTGCCCACGATCTTCTCGAACAGGCCGAACCCGGACTGGGTGAAGTGCCCCGAAACGTCGGTAATGAGCAACGGATTGCGCAGGTCCGGTTTGTCCGAACCATACTTCAGCATGGCTTCGCTGTAGGGGATGCGCGGGAACTGGCCGATCGGGGTGACCGGGCGCCCTTCCGCGAACGCCTCGAACACACCGCCGATCACCGGCTCCATCGTTTCCCAGACTTCCTCCTGCGTCACGAAGCTCATTTCCAGGTCGAGCTGGTAGAACTCGCCTGGCAGGCGGTCGGCGCGCGGGTCCT